>JBEHXY010000010.1:0-25599 GCA_048498455.1 Planctomycetota bacterium
CCCCAGCACCAGCACCACCTTCAGCTCCGGCACGCGCGACCGCACCACGCTGCTGATGAGCACCTGGTCCACCGTCGGCGGAATCAACCCCAGCGTCAGCGATTCCAGCGCCGTCGACAGCACCCGCTCAAACCCCTCCCACTCCAGCGCCCGCCCGGCCAGCAGCTTCTCCAGCGCCGCCAGCATTTCCAGGATGCTGCGCCACGCCTGTTCGTGCACCAGCGCCAGCTCCACGTCGCCGCGCTGCCGCGCGGCGCGGATCCACGACTCCATGGTCAGTTCCACGCGCAGCGTTTCCAGCAGCGCCCGCAGCCAGCGGACAGAACCGCTGCCCTCGCCGGTCCCTGGCTCCGCGTCGCTCAGTTGCCGCCATACCGCCTCGCGCACGCTGTTCACCCGCTGCAGAATTGTCGCCCCGCGCTCCAGGTCCTGCTGCTCCTCCGGCGTCAGCCATTCCCACCGTTTGTCCCACGGGCCATGCTCGATCCCGTGGGCCAGCAGGTAGTTTTCGACAAACGCCACCTCCTCCTCCGCCACCGCCGCCAGGCCCGTCTTGAGATACAGCAGCACGTCGTCGCGCTCCCACCGCCCGCGCACCACCGCCACCGCCGACCGCAAAAGTTCCACCAGCGGATGGTGCGCAATCCCCCGCCGCTCGTCGATGAAGTGCGGAATGCGGTGCTCGCCAAACACGCGCCGCACCGCGTCTGCATAATCGGACAGCTCCGGGACGATCACCCCCACCTCCCGATACCGCAGCCCGCCATGCACCACCATCTCGCGGATCGCCTGCGCCGCCACGCGCACCTCGGTTTCGGGATCGCTGCATTCCCAGATCTCCACGCCCCGCGCCGCATCCTCACCCGCCGCCGCATCGAAGAGCGTCGTGATCACCCTGCCCCGCACGGGACGCGGCGCTGGCTTGGGGCGGCGCTCGTCAAGCCCTTCCGCGAACAGCTCCGCCTCCACCTTTCGCAGCGCGTCGTTGTGAAAACGGCGGCGCTCGGTCAGGGTCGCCGTGCCATCCACCGGAATGCGGTGCCGGCGGAACTCGTCGAGCATCCGCCGGTACATGCGCTCGGTGCGCGCGAACACGCCGGTCTCCGCCCCGCGCGTTTCGCGCAGCTCCTTGATGCCCGGCGATTCCGGGTCCGCCAGCACGGTGATCGTCACGTGCACCGCCCGCTTGCCCAGCGCCGCCAGCAGCCGCAACTCCAGCGCGGAGAGCGCCGAAAACCCATCGACCCAGACTTGGCAAGGCTCCTCGTCGGTGCCCAGGACGTCCGGCGCCGCGCCCGGCCTTTCTGCTTCAATGGCCGCCTGGTGCATCACCTTTTCAAAGTCCCACGCGTCCGCCCGCTCGATCACCCCCGCCCAGGCATCCAGCAGCACCGCCAGGTCGTGCAGCTTCCGCCGCGTCATCTCCCCGCCAAAACGATCCGCCGCGCCGCTCTCGATCAACTCCCGCAGCGACTTCCCCGAATGGCCATGCTGCCGCAGTTCCTTCAGCGAAGCGTCCAGCTTTTTGACGAACCCCGCCCGCTCCGCCACCCCGGCAAACGCCACCAGCTCCTGCTTGTGCGCCCGCACCACTTCTTCCAGCAGCACCACCCGCGCCAAATCATCAAGCGGCTTCCCGCGCGATCCCTCCTCCGCCCCGATCAGGCCCGTCTCCCGGGCGATCAGCACCGCCAGCCGCCGGAAGCTCACCACCTGGGCGCGAAAACTGCCACGCCCTTCGCGGCCGCCCGCCAGCAGCATCCGCTCCGCCGTGAACGTCCCCTGCTCCGGCGTGATCCACAGCAGCGGCCCACCCAATGGCTCGCGCGCCAGCTCCGCGCGGATCTGCTCCGCACACAGCCGGCTCTTCCCCGTCCCCGCGCGTCCAATCAAAAACCGCACGCCCAAGGCAAACTCTCCCGTTTCGCCGCATCCTACCAAACCCTGCGACGATGCGCGGCCTGCCCCGCCCTCCCCCTCGCGATTCCGCATTCACGATTCCCCGCCGCTCCTGCCGGCCTACACTTGCCCATGCAAATCCCCCTGGGCATTCTCGATCAGTCCCCCATCCCGGAAGGCTCCACCGGCGGCGACGCCCTGCGCAACTCCATCGACCTCGCCACCCTCGCCGATTCCCTGGGCTATTCGCGTTACTTGGTGGCCGAGCACCACGGAACGCCCGGCCTCGCCTGCGCCTCGCCGGAAGTGCTCATCCCGCTCCTTGCCGCCGCCACGAAGCGCATCCGCGTCGGCTCCGGCGGCATCATGCTGCCCCACTACAGCCCCCTCAAGGTCGCGGAAACCTTCTCCATGCTCGCCGGTCTCTTCCCCAACCGCATCGACATGGGCATTGGCCGCGCTGCCGGCACCGACCCCGCCACCGCCCGCGCCCTGCAGCGCGACCGCTTTCACGCCCCGCCTGATGACTTCGAGGACCAGCTGGCCGAACTCCTGAATTACTTCACGCCCGGCAACCGCCTCGCCCTGCGCAGCACGCTGCCGGGCGCGCCCGAAAAGCCCGAGCCCTACCTGCTCGGTTCCTCGATGCAGTCCTCGCTCTGGGCCGCCGAGCGCGGCCTTCCCTACGTCTTCGCCGATTTCATCAACGCCAACGGCGCCTCGATCGCCGCGCGCTACCGCGACACCTTCCACCCCTCCGATCGCCTCGCCGCTCCGCACGTGGGCGTCGCCGCCTGGACTGTCTGCGCGCCCACCGATGAGGAAGCCCGCGACCTCGCCGCCCCCTTCCAGATGATGATGATCCAGCTTTTCCGCGGTGTGCTCATTCCCGTGCCCACCATCGACAAAGCCCGGGAATTCCTCGCCGCCCAGGAAGCCCCGCCCGATCGCCTCGGCATCCACCGCCGCCTCATCGCCGGCAGCCCCGCCACCGTCACCGCCGCGCTCGAAGCGCTGACCACCGAATACAGGGCCAACGAACTGCTGCTGGTCAACATCCTCCATGACCACCAGGCCCGCCGCCGCTCCTATCAGCTTGTCGCCGACGCGTGGCCCTTGCGTGGATGACGCCCCGCCTCGGGCCATCTCCGCTGCCATCATGCGGATTTGACGCCCCTCCCGCGCCGCCGTACGTTCCTTCGCATGCCCCACCTCGCCCGATGGTCCTCGCGCCCACTGTACCTCCTGGGCGGCATCCTCCTGCTGAAAATGCTGCTCCTCTGCATCGACCACGCCCCCATGTTCTTCCTGGGCGATTCGGTCGCCTATCTCAACACCGCCAAGTGGGGCTACATCCCGCCCGACCGTTCCTTTCTGTATGGCTGGATCATCTACTGCGTCGCGCTCTCGGTGCACTCGCTCACGCCGCTGCTGATCGTCCAGACGCTCGCCGGCGCCGTCTCCGCGTTCCTGTGCGCCCACATCCTGCGCCGCTTCTTCAACGCCCCGCCCCTCCTCGCCGCCGCCTGCGGCATCCTCTGCGCCGTCGAACCGTTGCAGCTCCTCTTCGAACGCTACGTGATGACCGAAGCCTTCGCTCTGCTGGCCTTCAGCCTCTTCGTGTTCGCGGCGCTCTGTTACCTTTCGGAAGGAACCCTGCGCCGCCTGCTGATCGTGCAGCTTGCCGCTGTCTTCGTTGTCGCCATGCGCGTCAGCTTTCTGCCGATTCTCGAGGCCGCCACGCTGCTGATGCCGCTGCTGGCCCTGCGCGCTCCCGCCGATCCGGCCCCTCGGCGCGCCTTTCCCCGTGCCTGGAAGCTCACCGCCGGTCACCTCCTGCTCTCCTGTTTGCTCTTCTTCGCCCTGCAGGGCGCTTACAAGTGGTCTTACGCCCGCCTGATCCAGCCGCAACTCCCCGGCGCCCGCCCCGAGTACAACTACGATGAAGGCTTCCACCTCCTCGCGTTCGTCGCCCCCATCGTCCAGCCCCGCGATTTCCCCGACCAGGCCCACGCCGCCGAAGTCTTTCAGCTCGCCTGGGACATCCGCGACCCGCGCCGCCGCTACCTCCAGCGCTGGAATCCCGGCGGCCTCGTGCGCAACATCGAAGCCCTCTACCCCGATCCTCTCGAAGCCCGCCGCCTCGCCAAAACCACCGCATGGAACGCCGTCCGCCGCGACCCCGGGGGCGAGTTCCGCCTCTCTCTCTTCGGCTACACCGACTACTTCGACCGCGAGCACCTGCGACTCGGCATGATCCAGGATCGCGGCGGCGACCGCGAACTGCCCGACGACCTCCTCGATTTCCTCCGCACCTACTTCCACCTGGACGCCGCCGGCCTGCCCCACCTCGTCACCCTCACCAACACCTGGTATTACGCCGCCTGGTGGTGGTACCTCGGCCTCCTGCTGCTGCCGGCGCCGATGCTGCTGATGATCGCTGTCGTGCCGCTCCGCCAGCGTCCCCACGCCTTGCTCCTGTTCGTCTTCACCTGCGCCCAGATCGTCGTCATCGCCGCCTGCAGCATCGGGCCCACCGTCCGCTTCCTCCACGCCGTCGCCTGGCTGGGCCTCATTACCGGCGGCGTCTTCGCGGCCCGCATCGCCGACGCCCTGAAAAAAAAGGGACCGGACTCTCTCGAGCCCGATCCCTCTGCAATCGTGTCCTGCGTTCCTGAAAAAATTAAAGCGGCTTGAGACGCGCCTCGATCTGCGCCCGCTGCCCTTCCAGAAAGGGCGGCAGCGCCAGGCGCTCACCCAATTGCTCCAGCGGTTCGTCTGCCGCAAAGCCCGGTCCGTCCGTCGCAATCTCAAACAGAATCCCGTTGGGCTCGCGGAAATAAAGCGAACGGAAGTAGTACCGGTCCACCGGCCCGGAAGAGGGCACCCGCGCCTCCTGCAGCCGCTTCGCCCACTGGTCGTACTGGTCATACGTCGGCGTGCGGAATGCCACGTGGTGCACCCCGCCCGCCCCCGGATGTGCCGGTGACAGATGCGGCTCGATCGCCAGGTGCAGCTCCGTCGCCGGGCCGCCCGCCGGATCCATCTGGTACACGTGCACCGCCGCCGCCTTTGCCGACCCATCGGTCGACGTCGCGCTGCTGTACTCGCGCACCTTGGTCATGTTCATCAGCTCCGTCAGCACCGGCGCCGTCCGCGCCAGGTCCGGAATTGACAGCGTGATCGGCCCCAGCCCCCGGATCTGATGCTCCGCCGGCACCGGGCTCCTTTCCCATGGATGCGCCGGCGACGTGTCGGAGTCCACCACCAGCGCCAGCCGCTGTCCCTCCGGATCTTCAAACGCCAGCGTCGGCCGTCCATCGACCGTGACGATCCCGCCATGCGCGACATTCAGCTCCGTCAGCCGCCCTGCCCAATAGTTCAGCGCGGTTTCCGAGGCCACGCGCAGCCCGGTGCGCGCGATCGACCGCGTCCCCCGCCGCTCCCGCATCACCGGCCAATCAAAGAAGGTGATGTCGGTGCCCGGCGTCGCCTGCCCGTCGGCGTAAAAGAGGTGGTAAGCGGAGGTGTCATCCTGGTTAACCGTCTTTTTCACCAGGCGCAGCCCGAGCGTTTGCGTGTAAAAGTGATGATTCTGGGAAGCCTGTGCGGTGACCGCCGTCAGGTGATGAAAAGCCGTGAGATGCATGGAAAGGGTGTCCTGTAAGTGTTTCAAGCAGCAAAAGTTGCGTATATAATCGTTGCAACAAACAATTATAGCACTTCCGTCAAGCGAAAATCTGAAAATGTGAAGCATACCGGCTGTACCGGCCCCGCTGGAGGTGCTTGCGGCTGAGCTGCTTAATGGCGCGGCGAAGGGCGGGTGGCTGCGTAGAAATACCTCGTGCGTGGGCACCCTTTTCTTCGCGACAGCGTGCGGCGCGCGGCCGACGTATAGATTTTCATCGATAACGTTTGGCCTGCGGCGCGGGCGCGATTCCGCGGTTTTCTCCGATGATTTTGTGACCTTCCGACCGTCCGCCGCGCGGCTGCGCCGGCTTCCCCCGCGCGCCCGCCCCGCGCCTTGGCACTCGCTTTGTGTAGGCCTGCTGTGCCGCTGAATCCCGGCGGCTCTATCCCTGATCACGCATGGCGCCGTACCCAACGGAGCGCGGGAATCGTTCCCCCGCGGCCGCTGGCGCGCCCCTGTTTTACCTTGTGGGAGTCCTTCATGACCGTGGGAAAGTGGAAAGTGGCGGCAGTCTTGGCGGCGGCGTGCGGGCTTGTGCCCTTTGCGGGACAGGCGCGCGCCGTCGACGTGGTCGAACTCACGATGAGCCAGATCGAAGCGGGCCTGAGTTCCGGGCACTTCAGCGACCAGGACCTGGTGCAGAGTTACCTCAATCGCATCCAAACCTACAACCCCTATTACAACGCGTTCACGTGGATCAACCCCGACGCGCTCGCCCAGGCCGCCGCCGATGATGCCATCATCGCCGCCAACGGCGGCGTGGTGCCCGGCGATCTGCCCATGCTCGGCGTGCCGGTGGTGATCAAGGATTCGATGAACGTCGCCGGCGTGCGCACCACCGGCGGGTTCTCCGGCTTCACGGCCGAGAACGGCGGCGTGGACATGATCGCGGCCGCCGACGCACCGATCGTCGCGCGCCTCAAGGCCGCCGGGGCGATCATCCTCGGCAAAACCAACCTGCCGCAGTTCGCACGCACCGGCTCCAACGCCAACACCAGTTACCTCGGACCCACCTACAACACCTACAACCGCGACCTGCTGCCCGGGGGAAGCAGCACCGGCACGGCGACCGCGGTCTCGGGAAGTTTCGCCGCCATCGGCACCGCCGAGGAAACCGGCGGCTCCATCCAGAACCCCGCGGGCGCGCAGTCCCTCGTGGGCGTGAAGACCACCTTCGGCCTCGTGCCCACCAGCGGCGGCATCCCGCTCAATGGCTCCACGCGCGACGTCTTCGGCGTCAACGCCCGAACCGTCACCGACGCCGCCAACTTCCTCTCCGTGATCGCCGGCTACGATCCTTCCGACCCCAACACCGCCAAGTCGCTCGGCCACGTGCCCCTGACCGGCTATGCCGCAAATCTGAGCACCAACTCCCTGGCCGGCAAGAAAATCGGCCTCTGGAGCAGCGACTTTAAGAGCGTAACGCTGTCGCCTGAGACGCAGTCCCTCTATGACAAGGATGTGGCGATCCTGAAGGCCCAAGGCGCCACGGTCGTCGCCAATCCCTTTGCCGATCCGAACCTTGTGCAGAAATTCAACACCCTGGCCAGCGCGCCGATCACCACCTCCGCCGGCACTTTCACCTTCAGCGCCTACAGCGGCGTCAACGAGCCCTACGATCTGACGCAGTGGCTCCAGACGCTCGACTCCACCAAGTCCCCCACCTCGATCCAGGCCTTCCAAACCAAGACCGGCATCAACCTGCTGGCCCAGAACGGGGTGCTCCTGGGAAGCTTCAGCAGCACACCGGGCCTGGCGAATTCGGTGACCCAGCCGACGGTGTCACAAACCGAGCTGGTCAGCGCGTTCATGCAGGGCCGGGCGAAAATGCTCGCCGCCTTTGAGCAGGTGATGTCCGACTATGGCATCGACGCGTTCTTCTTCCCGCAGGAATACAAGCAGCTCGGGCCGCTCGTCGGCGGGGCCTACGCGAACACGACCGTCTCGGAGGTGAACCTGCTGGGTACGCCGGAGGTGGACCTCCCCGGCGGCTACTATGCCGACGGCTCCCCCTTCAGCGTCGCGTTCCTGGGCGACGTGTTCAGCGAGGCCAGCTTGCTGAGCTACGCGTATGACTTTGAGCAGGCCACGCTGTTTCGCCAGACGCCCTCGCTGGTTCCCGAACCGGCCAGCCTCTCGGTGCTGGCCCTGGGCGCCCTGGGGCTCCTGAGGCGCCGCCGCAGGGTCGCCTGACGCCACCACCGGAGATTCACAGAGATGGCGGGCTTGCCTTGGGGCAGGCCCGCTTCTTTGATGGAAAGGCAGTGCCCGGTGTTGGTTTTCGCGGTTGGCGGCAACGGGTGCAACTGAGAGGGCGGCTGCGGGTTAAGCCAACAGGGGGCGGATGCTTCGGGAGTGCTGGCGATGGATGCGCGACAGGCAGGGCGGCGGGCAGGGGGTGGCAGCGCCGGCGGCGCTGGCCGCGCCGGGGAATGGCGCTGGTGGGCGCTGGGCATCGGCGTGTTCCTGCTGGCCATGCTCACGGTGCAGGGCAGCGTGGGCGCACTGACCATGCGCGGCCAGTACGGCCGCGAGGTCGCCGCGGGGGTGGTCTTTCTCACCGGCATGATGTCCCTGGGCTTCACCGTCGCCGCCGCCAAGGTCGGCACGCGGGTGCGCGTGGCCGAGCCGCCGGCGGTGGAAAACTGGTGGTGGACCGCGCCTTTCGTGGTGCTGCTGTGCGCCGGGCTGATCTGGTGGAAGGCCCTGGAGGTGTGGCAGCGCGCGGTGGTCGACGGCGGCATCTGCGGGATCGCCTTTTTGAACTGGTGGATGAACCGCCATCGCCGCGGCGCCCTGCGCAGCCTGTGGGTCGTCGGCCAGGGCGTCGGCACGCTCTTGGTGTTTCACTGGCTGCCGCGCGAAGTGCATTACCTGGAAGTGTGGCTGATCATCGGGTGGGCCGTGGCCGCCGGCAGCATCTATGTGCTCTATGGCTGGGACGAAACCGACAAGTGGGCGGCACGGGGCCTCTGCCTGGGCTGCGGCTACGACATCCGCGGCCAGCGCGAACGCTGCCCCGAGTGCGGGCGGGGGGTGGAGAAAAAGGTGGAGTGCGGCGGCTGTGGGGCGGAGATTTATGCCGTCGTCTTGCGCTGCCCGGGATGCGGCGTCGCCCGGCACGGCGCTTCTGCCTTGCAGACAACGCACGTTTTCACAATGAGTGCGCCTGGCGACGCACAGCCCTAGCGGGACCGCGCCGCCGCTTCTCGCCGTTCCTGTTAGAGCTTGGGCCGCCCCGGTGGTATCCTGCGCACTGGCACAGGTGCGGCGTGCGGGAGATTGTCGAAGGTCACGGCGATCAACGAGGCCCAGGCGTGACTGCGGACATACATTATGGTTGAAGCCGAGCGCCGGTTGCGGGTGGGCGTGAAGGGACTGGACGACGTGCTCACCGGCGGGTTGATCCCCAACCGGATCTACCTGATCGACGGCGATCCCGGGGCGGGCAAGACCACGCTCTCGCTGCAGTTCCTGCTGGAGGGCGTGAAGGCCGGCGAGAAGTGCCTGTACATCACGCTCTCCGAGACCAAGGAGGAACTCTCCGCCGGGGCCGCATCGCATGGCTGGTCCCTTGCGGGCATCGAGGTCATGGAATTGATCAGCGAGGAGCGGGGGCTCGAAGAGTCGGCCCAGGTCACGATGTACCACCCCTCGGAAGTCGAACTGAGCGAAACCACCAAGCGCGTGCTGGCGGCGGTGCAACGGGTCAATCCCAGCCGCGTGGTCTTCGATTCGCTCTCGGAAATGCGGCTGCTGGCGCAGAACTCGCTCCGCTACCGCCGGCAGATTCTGGCGCTCAAACAATTCTTCATCGGCCGGCAGTGCACGGTGCTGCTGCTGGACGACCGCACCAGCGAAGGGTCCGACCTGCAGCTCCAGAGCATCGCCCACGGCGTGATCTCGCTCGAACAGCTCGCCCCCGTCTATGGCGCGGCACGCCGGCGGCTGCGGGTGCTCAAACTCCGCGGCACCAGCTACCGCGGCGGCTATCACGATTTCACCATCCAGAAGGGCGGCCTGTGCGTGTTTCCACGCCTCGTCGCCGCGGAGCACATGCATCCCTTCACCCGCGGCCCGGTCTCCAGCGGCGTGACCTTGCTGGATTCCCTGCTCGGCGGCGGACCTGATCGCGGCACCAGCACCCTGCTGGTGGGGCCTGCGGGAGCGGGCAAATCGACCATCGCCATGCAGTACGCCGCCGCGGCCGCCGCGCGCGGCGATCATGCAGTCATCTTCGCCTTTGATGAAGCGGTCGAAACGCTGCGTGCCCGGTGTGAAGCCCTGGGCATCGCCATGCGCGAAGGGGACGGCCCCGGGCACGTGCGGGTGCAGCAGGTCGACCCCGCGGAAATGTCGCCGGGGGAATTCGCCCACCTCGTGCGCGTGGCGGTGGAGGAGCGGAACGCACGCCTGATCGTGATCGACAGCCTCAACGGCTACATGAACGCCATGCCCGAGGAGCAGTTCCTCACGGCGCAGCTTCACGAATTGCTGATGTACCTCGGCCGGCAGGGAGTGACCACCATGATGGTCGTCGCCCAGCACGGCCTGATGGGATCGGCCATGCAGACGCCGGTGGACACCAGTTACCTGGCCGATTCGGTGGTGCTGCTGCGCTATTTCGAATACGCCGGCATGGTGAAGAAGGCGATCTCCGTCGTGAAAAAACGCAGCGGCGCCCACGAGGAAACCATCCGCGAACTGCGGCTGGGCAAGAGCGGCATCCAGTTGAGCCCGCCGCTGGTCGAGTTCCGCGGAATCCTCACCGGGGTGCCCGAGGAACTGCGGCGCGACGATCAACGGTAGGAAAGGCGCGATGAGCAGGGAACTTGAGCAGCGGGTGTTGATGTTGCCGCCCACGGTGAAGGACGGGGAGGTCACGCGCGCGCTGCTCAAAGCGGCCGGGGTGGAATGCGAGCTGGTGGGGGAAATGGCGGAGCTGGTGCACGCGCTTGAGGGCGGGGCGGGCGCGCTGCTGTTGACCGAAGAGGCGCTGACCGGCAAGGGTGTCGAGGCGCTCACCGCATGGCTGACGGCGCAGCCCGCCTGGTCCGACCTGCCGGTGGTGGTGCTGATGCGCGGCGGCATGGCTTCGGAGGGGGGCGTCAAGATGCTCGAATCGTGGCGCAACGTGACGCTCCTGGAGCGGCCGGCGCCGATCCGCTCGGTCATCAGCGCGGTGAAAACCGCGGTGCGTTCGCGGCGGCGGCAATATGAACTGCGCGACCAACTCGTCGCCATACAGGAGGGCGAGCGGCGCTTCCAGGCAATGGCCAATTCCATTCCCCAGCTCGCCTGGATGGCCCGCTCCGACGGCTGGATCTTCTGGTACAACCAGCGCTGGCATGATTACTGCGGCACCACGCCCGAGCAGATGGAAGGCTGGGGCTGGCAGGGCGTGCACGATCCTTCCGAACTGCCCCGCGTGATGGCCCGGTGGAAGCACGCCGTCGACCATGGCGAACCCTGGGAGGACACCTTTCCCCTGCGGCGCCACGATGGCGAGATGCGCTGGCACCTCTCGCGGGCCATGCCTTTCCGCGATGCCGACGGCCGCATCACCTTGTGGTTCGGCACCAACACCGATGTGACCGACGCGCGGCGGCTGGGCCAGGAGCAGGAGCAGCTCTGGGCCAGCGAACGTGCCGCGCGCGAAGAGGCGGAACGCGTCAGCCGGATGAAGGACGAGTTCCTCGCCACCTTGAGCCACGAACTGCGCACGCCGTTGAACGCCATCTTCGGCTGGACGCAATTGCTCAAGACCGCGCCGGACACGCAGACGCTCGCCGAAGGCGTGGCGGTGATCGACCGCAATGTCCGCGTGCAGACGCAGTTGATCGAGGACCTGCTGGACATGAGCCGGATCATCTCCGGCAAGATTCGCCTGAACCTGCAGCCGGTGGAACTCGACCTGCTGATCTCCGGCGCGCTCGAAGGCGTGCGTCCGGCGGCCGAGGCCAAGGGGATCGTGCTGGAGAAGGAAGTGGCGCCCGGGGCGGGGACGGTCAACGGCGATCCCGGGCGGCTGCAGCAGGTGCTGTGGAACCTGCTGACCAACGCGATCAAGTTCACGCCGCCGGGCGGGCGCATCGCGGTGCGCGCCGCCCGCGCCCTGGGCCATGTGGAATTGCGCGTGACCGACACCGGCGAGGGCATCAGCCCCGAGTTTCTGCCGCTGATGTTCCAGCGCTTCAGCCAGGCGGATGCGTCGACCACGCGCAAGCATGGCGGCCTGGGACTGGGGCTCTCCATCGTGAAAAGCCTGGTGGAGATGCACGGCGGCATGGTGGAAGCGGCCAGCCCGGGCCAGGGACAGGGGGCCACCTTCCTCGTGCGTCTGCCGGCGGGCGCAGCGCCGCCGGAAGCGCGGGAGGCGGGCATCCGCGCCAATGACGGACCCCGGGGAATGGCGGGCCGGAACCTTCGCGGCGTGAAGGTGCTCGTGGTCGACGATGAGGCCGATGCCCGGGATGTGGTCCGCCGCTTCCTGCTGGCCTGCGAAGCGGTTCCCGCGCTGGCGGGTTCGGCCGCAGAGGCCCGTGAAGTCATGGCCCGCTTCAAGCCCGATGTGATCCTCAGCGACATCGGCATGCCGGGGCAGGATGGCTATGCCTTCATGCGTGCGGTGCGCGAATCGGGGATCACCACGCCGGCGGTCGCGGTGACCGCCTTTGCCCGCTCGGAGGACCGGGTGAAAAGCCTGCAGGCCGGTTTTCAGACGCACCTGCCCAAGCCGGTTGAGCCGGAGGAACTCCTGGCGGTGATCGCGGGGCTGGCGGGGGTGAGCACCGGCGTCAACGGGAGCAAGGGATGAGGCCCTTCAGGGGCTCGGCGGGGAAAGCAGCGACGCCATCTTTTGCTGGGCCGCCTCGCGGCGTTGGTTCATCGCGGTTTCGGCGGCTTCGGGGGTGGCCAGGGCGCCCGACGCAATGTCCCGGGCGGTATCGGCCAGGGCGCTGGACATCGCGGACATGGCGATGTTGGCGACCGCGGTCTTGTTTTTCGCATGTCGTCAGGAAGGCGGCGCCCGTCTTGAACTGCCGGAGGAGATCGGCGTCGGGGATGGTCTGTGTCATGGTCACAAGAGGGTACATGACCGGCGGCGGCGCGGGGGGACGGAAAATCCGCGGAATTGTTTTCCCCCGGCCGTGGTAGGATTTTCGCGGGCTGCGGCAAGGAGAAGCGTGTGGCGGAAAGCAATGCGGGTGTCCCAACGGCGTGCCACGCGTGCGGAGCAACGTTTCTCCATGCGGCGGCGGCGCTGCCCGGGGCGATGGAGACGCCGGCCATCGCGGCGCCGGGCGCGGGGTTGTGTCCCTATTGCCGGGCCTTGGAAAAGGATCGGCAGCAGACCCTGGCGTGGCGGCTTCGGGTGGCGGCGGGAATGGCGGGTGTCGTCGTGGTGACGGGCTGGTGGCTGCACCCGCGCGAAGTGCCCACGCCGCTCTATTTCATCTTCTGGTGGATGATCGCCTTCGGACTCCTGGAGCCCGCGCTGACGCTGCTTCAGGCCATGGCGCATGTGTTTGCGGCGCGGATGATGGGCATGCGGGTGTTCGGCGGGGTGTGGGGCGCCGGGCGGCTGAAAGGCATCTGGGGCGGGCGGTGGTTCCTGCTGCAGGTGAGTGCGCGCTGGCGGTACTGGCGCTGCGTGGTGGAGACGACGGGGCGGTCGGCGGCGCGCTGGCGCCTGTCGCTGTTGATCGCGCTGGGGCCGGCGATACAACTGGCACTCGCCGCGACCGCTTTCGGAAAGCTGCTGGGGCCGTGGGAGGAGGAGGCCTATCACGATCCGCGCCATGGGTTGTGGGTGGGGCTGCTGATGGTGAGCGGGTGGGGCTTTTTTCGTGATGTGCGTCCGCGGCAGGTGCAAACGGCGAGCGGGCTGTGGCGCTCCACCGGCGAGGCACTGCGCCACCTGCTGAACCATCGGGAGACATCCGCGGAAATGCTGGGACGCCATGTTCACGACGCATGGCTTTTTGCGGCCCGCGGCGAATGGCAACGAGCCGAGGCGCTGGCCGGGCAGTTGCAGGCAATGGACGCGGAGAATGTTCCGCCCGTCTGGCCGCTCCTGGTACGGCGGGAGGGCTGGGCGCGGGTGGCCGTGCTGGCAAGGGAGGGCATGACCAGCGCCAGGAATCCGCACATGGTCGGCATGTGCCGGGCGTGGGCGGCGGTGGCGGATGTTTACTCAGGGGCGGATCTGGAGCGGGCGGACGAAATGAGCACGGCGGCAATGGCGGAGCACCCCAACGACCTCGCCACAAGGGCGGTCCGCGCGGTGGTGCTGCTGGCGATGGGACAGACCGAGCCCGCCGCCCGCCTGCTGGTGTCGCCGGAGGTCAGCGTCCAGGCGTTTACGTCCGCCGGACCGGCGGCCGCGTGGGCGTGGGCGGAGATTTACTGGCGGCGCGAGCAGCGGTCACGGGCGCGCCGCATGGAACGCTGGGCCCGCCGGCTGGACACAGATGCGTTGTACCGCCTTCCGGAACGGCACGCCGCGGCCGTGCAAGCCGCCGCCGCCGCGACCTAGGGCGATGCGCGTTTACATGGCAAGGGACCCCTAGCCGATCAGAAGCAGCGCGGCCTTGCGGGCGACCTTCGCCATGGAGGCTCCTTCCGGAACCATTGTGAGCGTCCGCGATCCAGGGCGTGGAAGGGATTCCTTCCGAGCGATAGGATGCCGCGGGAGATTTGCGAAAGGTGGGCTTGCGCATGGCAGCAACGGTGTGTGATCATCCGATGATTCGGCAGGCGCTGGGGGAGTTGCGGAAGAAGGAGACGCCGCCGCTGGAATTTCGCGAGCGCGTCGGCGAGCTGGCACGGTATCTCACTTATGAAGCCGCGCGCGACCTGGCGGTGGCCAGTTACGAGATCGAAACGCCGGTGACGAAGACCACCGCCGAGCGCGTGGCCGAGGAACGCATCATCCTCGCGCCCATCCTTCGCGCCGGCCTGGCCATGATCGAAGGCGCCATGGCGACCTTCCCCCACGCCCAGGTGCGGCACCTCGGCATCTTCCGCGACGAGAAGACGGCGCTGCCCGTCGAGTATTACGTGAAGCTGCCCCGCCAGCTCGATCCCGAAACGCTCGTGATCATCCTCGACCCCATGCTCGCCACCGGCGGCAGCGCCTGCATGGCCATCGAAGCCTTCGCCAAACGCGGCATCACCCGCTTCAAGTTCGTCTGCCTGATCGCGGCCCCGGAAGGCGTGGCGGCGGTCGAGGCTTGCGCTCCCGGCGTGCCGATTTATACCGCGAGCGTCGATGAAAAATTGAACGAGCGGAAATTCATCGTGCCGGGGCTGGGGGATGCGGGCGATCGCTGTTTCGGCACGTCGTGAGGCCGAGGGGCAGTCCCCTCTTCAGTTCGCCGTCGCGGTGACCTGGACGGGCTCGTCGTGGGTGGCCGCGCTGGTGATGCGGGTGGTCAGCCGGGCGCCAATGGCCAGGGCGGCCAGCAGCAGGAGGGTCAGGGTGAAGGCGGTGGGACGCATGACACAAGTCCTGTGAATCGTAAGGCCGGGCGGCCGGAGTCAGCGGGGGATTGGTGCGCCGCCGGGGTCGGCCGCTCGGCCAGGTCACCTATATACGCGGCGGGCGGGGAAAAGTTCCGCACCGAATTGCCGGGTTCACCTGCCCCACGGCCGCCGGGGCCCGGGTGGGGACGGTTGCGGCCGCAACTGGTAGGATGGGGGGGCTTTTTGAGGAATGCTTATGGTGGATGCGGATGCCCTGGCGGGGCTGCGGGAAAAGATCGACGAGCTCGATCGCCGGATCGTGGAACTGCTCAACGCGCGGGCCCGGATCGTCGTGGACATCGGCAAGGTCAAACACCAGAGCGGCACGCCGGTGTACGCCCCCGACCGCGAGAAGATCGTCCTGGAGCGCATCCGCAAGGCCAACCGGGAGGTCGGCGGCGTCCTCCCCGACTCTTGCCTCGAGGCGATTTACCGCGAGCTGATGTCCGGCAGCTTCGCCCTCGAAAAACCCCTGCGCATCGCTTATCTCGGACCCCAGGGCAGCTTCAGCCATCTCGCCAGCGTCAAAAAATTCGGCAGCAGCGTCGAGCACGTGCCGGTGGTGGCGATCGCCAGCGTCTTTGACGAAGTCGGCCGCGGCCATGCCGACCTGGGGCTGGTGCCGATCGAGAATTCGACCATCGGCGGGGTGGTGGAATCGATGGATGCGTTCCTCGAGCATCCGCACGTGACCATCGTGGCCGAGGTGCTCATCGCGATTCACAGCCACCTGCTGGCGAACTGCGCGCCCGAAGAGGTGAAGGTGATTTATTCCAAGGCCGAGGCGATGGACCAGTGCCGCGCCTGGCTGGATGCGACCTTCCGCGACGCCCAGCGGATCGCCGTGGGCTCCAGCAGCAAGGCCGCGGAGATGGCGGCGCAGCAGGCGGACAAAGGCGTCGCCGCCATCGGGTCGAGCCTCGCCGCCGAGGTCTACGGCCTCAAGACGCTCTTCGCCAACATCGAGGACAACCCCAACAACGTCACCCGCTTCTTCGTGATCGGACGCACCGGCGCCGGCGGCGGACCGGGCGGCGCCGCCAAGCGCACCGGCGACGACAAAACCTCCATCATCTTCACCACCGCCCACAAGAGCGGGGCCCTCGTCGACGTGCTCGACGTCTTCCGCCGCTATGGCATCAACCTCACCAACATCGACACCCGACCGAGCCAGAAGCGCAACTTCGAGTACTACTTCTTCGTCGATCTCGCCGGGCACGTGGAGGATGAAGGGGTGCAGAAGGCCCTTGAAGAAGTGCGCGGGCATTGCCTGCAACTCGCGGTCCTGGGAAGTTTCCCGCGGGCGATGGAAGTGCTGTGAGAACTTGCTGTTCGCGTTGGCACAACGAGAGCTAAGGAAGTGTTATGCGGGCGATGGTGCTTCTGGCGCAGAGAGCCGATGACGGCGGAGCCCTGGTGCGCACGTGGCTTTTCTCGGAGCACCCGGTCGCGGCATGGACCATCACAGGAGCAATGGGGGCAGTGCCCCTTGTGTTGGGTGTGATGCTTTTCTACTTTTGGCGGAGAAACGCGGCAGGCCGCCGATAGCGGCGGTGGCGGTTGCGGATACATAACAGAAATGCTGGTAATGAACGGGGCGGAGGGCGATGGAGGATGACTATGAAATGGTCCGTGGCGGTTGGTGGATTCCTGTTCGCGCTGGGCGCGGGAATGCTCCGGGGAGAAACGATTGATCTGACCAAGCCGCCCGCGCCGCCCGTCGAGGGCACGCTGGGCATGGGCGGGCCGGCGGCGAAAAATCCCGCGGGCGTCGAGATCAACGTCAACACGCAATACCTCACGCTGGGCGGCAAGCCCTGGATGCCGGTGATGGGCGAGTTCCACTACATGCGTTACCCGCGCGAGCAGTGGGACGAGGAGCTCAAGAAAATGAAGGCGGGTGGGGTGACGGTGGTCTCGACCTACGTCGTGTGGATTTTCCAGGAGGAAAACGAGGGGAAATTCGAGTGGGGCGGCAACAAGGACCTGCGGGCGTTCATCGACGCCTGCGCCAAGAACGGCCTGCAGGTCTCGCTGCGCATCGGGCCGTGGGTGCACTCCGAGGCCCGCAACGGCGGCATTCCCGATTGGGTGGTCGAGCAATGCGGGAAGGGGGTGCGCTCGACCGATGAAAAATTCATGGGCTTCACGCGCAAGCTCTACGAGCAGATTTTTTCCCAGGTGAAGGGCCAGATGTGGAAGGACGGCGGCCCCATCGTCGCCGTGCAGATCGACAACGAGTCCACGAACGTGCGCTACCTGCAGGCCCTCAAGGCGATGGCCCAGGAAGTCGGCTTCGCGCCGCCGCTCTGGACGATCACCGCATGGGACCACGTGCGGCCGCCCGAATCCGGCTTCGTGCCGATGTTCGGCGGCTACGCCGAGGGCTTCTGGTACGAGGACAAGGGCATGCCCGCCAAGGGCCGCACGCACTATTTCTTCACTCCCATCCGCGATGATTCCGAAATCGTGCCGGCGACGCTGCAGCCCCGCCCGAACTCCATCGACATGACCTACATCAACAAGTACCCCTTCCTGACCTGCGAAATCGGCGGCGGTATGGCCATGAGCTACATGCGGCGCGCCGTGATGTCCTGGCAGGATGTGACGGGGTCGGCGTTCACGCAATTCGGCGCGGGCTCGAACCTGCTGGGCTACTACATGTATCACGGCGGCGCGCATCCGCTCGGATCGAAGGGCCAGGGACTGCAGGAGAAGCAGGATTCGCTGACGACGAACTACAATGACATGCCGCCGATCGATTACGACTTCCAGGCGCCGCTCGGCGAGTTCGGCGAGGTGCGTCCGAGTTACCATTCGCTGGGGCTGCTGCACGCGTTCATGCGTGATTTTGCGATTGTGCCGCTGCCGCCGGTGTGGCCCGCGGAAATGCCCAGGGGCGTCGACGATGAGAAGACGCTGCGCTGGGTGGTGCGGACGGATGGCAAGCGCGGGTTTGTGTTCATCAACAACTACGAGCGCGGCAAGAAGCTGCCGGCGCGCGAAATCGGGCTGGATCTGAAGCTGGCGGGCGGCGACATCAAGATGCCCGCAAGCGGGACGGCCGCATTCCCCGCGGACACGTTCGCGATTTTCCCCTTCAACCTCGACATGAACGGCGTGCTGCTGACCGAGGCCACGGCGCAACTGGTGTGCATGCTCGATGGCGCCACGCCGACGTACGTGTTCTTCACGCCCGGCGAGATGAAGAGCGAATTCGTCGTCGACGGCAAGACGCTCACGCCGGCCGCGGGCGCCAAGGAAGCGACGACGCTCACCGGGCAGGGTGGGAGATCGGCGAAGATTCTGCTGCTGACGCAGGCGCAGGCGATGCACCTGACCAAGGCGCACCTGTGGGGGGTCGATCGGCTGGTGATGACCAACGCGGAGGTGGCGTTCGATGGAGACAGTGTGCTGGTCACGGGGCGCAATGCGGACGATTTGTCGATCGAGCTCTATCCCGCGCCGGAGAAGGGATTGACGATGGGGGGCAAGGCGCTCGCGGGAACGCCGGACGGCGTCTTCACGAAATATGCGATCAGCGTGCCGGCGAAGACGGTGACGCTGGACGTGAAGAAGGTGAAGGAAGCGGGACCGGCGCGGGCGCTGGTGATGGGGCCGTCGCGCAAGCCGCCGGTGCCGACCGAGCCGGTCGACGCCGATTTTGATGCGGCGGCGGTGTGGCAGGTCGGCGTGCCGAACGATGCGCTGGAGGGGGTGCACAATGTGCTGGTGAAGGTGGATTATGCGGGGGATGTCGGCCGGGCGTACGTGGGCGACAGGTTTGTGGAGGATGATTTTTATTCGGGGATTCCGTGGGAGATAGGCATGAAGCGGTTTTCGCCCGCCGTGCAGGACAAGGGGCTGACGGTGAAGATTCTGCCGCTGCGGAAAGACTCGCCAGTGTGGCTGGAGAAGCAATTCGTTCCAACCTTTGATGCGAAGGGCGAGGCACTGACGCTGCGCGGGATCACGGCAGAGGTGGAGTACCAGGTGAAGGTGGAGGCGGGCAAGTGAGGCGCCTGGCGGCGGCGGCGCTGGTCGTGGTGACGGCCGGGTGCGGGGCGCAGCAACGGGCGCAACGCGTAGTCCTTGCGCCGCGCGCCGGCCAGCCTTGGGCGCTGAAGCTGGATGCGGCGACGGAGCTGCCGCTGGCGTGGATCCCGCCCGGACATTTCGTGATGGGCAGTCCGGCCGGCGAGGCCCTTTCAAAACCAGACGAGCGGCCACAGACCGAGGTCACCCTGACGAAGGGGTTCTGGCTGGGGCGCACCATGGTCACGATCGCCCAGTGGAAAGCCGTGACGGGGCGGGACGTCCGGCAGCAGCTGCAGAAGGTAATCGCGGACGACACCCTCTACGACCTCGGCGGCAAGCAGCAGACCATCCGCGACTTCATGCGGTTCTCGAAGGATGCCGACCCGGGGCAGTACCTCAGCGGCGAGGGGCTCGACCTGCCGATGTATTTTGTGAGCTGGAACGATGCGACGGCATTCTGCGCGGCGCTGACGGCGCGCGAGCGGGCGGCGGGGCGGCTGCCGGCGGGATATGTCTACGCACTGCCGACGGAGACGCAGTTTGAATACGCCTGCCGCGCGGGCACGACCGAGGCGACCTATGCCGGCCCGATCGTCATGGAGGGGCGGCGGGCGGCGGTGGTGGATCGCATCGCGTGGTACGGCGGGAACAGTGCGGATGGCTATGTCGGCAAGGGCTTTCCGGTCGGCGGACGCACCGGCGGGCCGCACCCCGTGGGGTTGAAGGAGCCCAACGGCTGGGGCTTGTACGACATGGTGGGGAACATCTGGCAGTGGTGCCGGGATTCGTATGGGCCCTTGCCTGGTGGGGCGGTGACGGATCCGGTCGCGTCGGCGGCGGGGAAGGACCGGGTGAACCGGGGGGGAAGTTTCGGCAGCGGGGCGGGCGATGAGCGGTCGGCGGCGCGGGCGAAAAATCCCCCGGCGGAGGCCAGCGCCTACCGCGGCTTCCGCCTGGCGCTCGTGCCGGCGGATTGAGCCGGCATGCTTCTGCCCGTTCCCGCGTTAATGCAGAGATACCCATGTCTGGCTGAGGGAGGTTGCGCATGAAGCGGATGCTTTGGACAGTGCTGGCGATCCTGGTTTTGGCGCCCAGTGCCAGCAGCCAGACGGGACCGACACCGGCGACCTGGCCGGCGGCGGGCGAAGAGGTCGAGACGATCATCTGCATCCGCCACGGCGAGAAGCCGGCCGGGGGCTTGGGGCAGTTGACGGTGAAGGGTTTGAACCGGTCGCTGGCGTTGCCCAAGGTGCTCATGGGCAGGTTTGGGACGCCGCAGTACATCTTCACGCCCGATCCCACCGAGCAGGTCGACAAGCTGGACGGGAAATACTTCTGCTACGTCCGGCCGCTGGCGACCATCGAGCCCACCGCGATCGTCTGCGGCCTGCCGGTGAACACCGAGTTGGGCTTCCGGGAGATCGACCGCCTTGAAAACGAGCTGCTGCAACCGAAGTATCGCAGCGCCGTGGTGTTCGTCTCGTGGGAGCATGGGCAACTCGCCAGCTTCGCCCGGAACCTCGTGCGCGATCACAAGGGCGATGTGCGCACGGTGCCGAACTGGCCGGGCGAGGATTACGACACCATCTACGTCTTCAGGATCATCACCGGGAAGGAGGGAAAGCGCTTCTCGTTCACCATGGAGCAGGAGGGACTCAACGGCGTGAGCGACAAATACCCGGAGGTGTCGGGCGGGTGACGAGCGCGGCAAAAAGGAAAACGCCCGGCACGGGGCCGGGCGTTTAGGAAATTCGGGGGATCGGCTGCTGCCGACAGCGAGGCGGGAAGCCTGCGTCACTTGTTGCAGTAATCGATGATCCGGGCGATCTGCGACCGCAGCTCGTTCCGCGGCACGATCTTGTCGACAAAGCCCTTTTCCTGCAGGAACTCCGCGGTCTGGAAACCGCCGGGCAGTTCCGCGCGGATGGTGTTGGCGATCACCCGGGGGCCGGCGAAGCCGATCATGGCCTTGGGTTCGGCGAAGATCACATCGCCGAGCATGGCGA
The DNA here is from genome assembly GCA_048498455.1 of Planctomycetota bacterium. Lineage (GTDB taxonomy): Bacteria > Planctomycetota > Phycisphaerae > WQYP01 > WQYP01 > CALCHA01. The sequence goes on from JBEHXY010000010.1 coordinate 21,163, forward strand.
AGGAGGCGGTCACGCCGCCGTAGGTCGGGTCGGAGAGCAGCGAGATGAACAGGCCGCCGGCATCATGGAAGCGGGCCAGGGCCGCGGACGTCTTGGCCATCTGCATCAGCGAGAGGGTGGATTCCTGCATGCGGGCGCCGCCGGAGCAGGAGATGATCAGGAGCGGAAGGTTTTCCTTGGTGGCCCGTTCGACGGCGCGGGTGATTTTCTCGCCGACGACCGCCCCCATCGAGCCGGCCATGAAGGCGAAATCCATCACCGCGATCATCAGCGGGCGGCCCTTGATGAAGGCCCGGCCGGCACGAAGGCCATCCTTGGAGCCGGTCTTCTTCTGTTCATCCAGCAGCCGCTTGGAGTACGCTTTTTTGTCGGTGAACTTGAGGGGGTCGGTGGGGGCCAGCAGGGGGTCCATCTCTTCGAAGGAGCCCGGGTCCACGAGGCAGTCGATGCGCTGTTGGGCATTGACGCGGAAATGGTGCCGGCATTCCGGGCAGGTGTGCTCCTGCTCCTCCATGACCTTGCGATAGATCATGGCGGCGCAATCGGGGCACTTGAGCCAAAGCCCTTCGGGGACATCGACGTTTTTGCGGGGGGTCGTGGCGTTTTCCCAGGTGGAGGCCGGAGCGTTATGCAGCGTGGCCATAGAAAGTTCATCCTTATATAAGTTCAGCGCCTTCCACGGTCCGGGCCAATCCAATGGCGGGAGGAGGGAAGGTCAGGGCGGTTGGCCCTGAGCGACCCGGCGATGTCCACGGGCGGACGGGGTGCCTGGTCGTCGTGCCGGAACGCGCCGCCTGCGAAGCGTGGGGGGTGCAGGTCAGCCCGTTGGCGGAATACCTCCGTCCGTGGAGGCATTGGGGAATCACGATACCGAATCGCCCGGGGTGGGTCAATCGGCAGGTGAAGAGCCCCCGGGAAAGTGGCTCAGCGAGGCTTTGGAAAGCCTGTCCCCGACCTTATTATCGGCCATCCCGGGTGGTAAACTGGTATTATATTAACGGACGTGAAATTGCGTGTTCCTGACCCGATTGACGCGATATGAGCAGCCTGGACCACCCAAAACATGCGTGAAATGTTCCCCGACGGCCGCGAGACCGGCGCCGCGCCCGGGAGCCTGCGCGTGCCAGCCGGGGGGTGTTTGCCTTTGTGGGCTAACGTTCCGTGGGTAGGATGGTCGAGATGTGGAATCCGAAGGAGAGACGCATGAAAGCGATATGGACGACGGCAGCGGTGGTGCTCACGAGCGCGGTGATGGCGGGCGGAAGCTTTGGAGCCGACGTCCCGCGCGTCTATGTGCCGGGGCCCGGGGACCAGAATTCCTACCAGCAGCAGGTCATGCCCAAGCCGCTCCCGCCGCCGGATTACGTGCCGGGCCAGCCCTACCAGCCGCAGCAGGCCGGCATGCAGCCCGGAATGCAGCCGGGCCAGCCCATGGCACAGCCGGGGGTGATGAACCGCTCGATCCCCAACGAGCAGTTGTTCGTGCAGGCCTACGCCGCCCACCGCAACCCGCGCATGATGGTGTTCGTCAACCGCACGATCACCGGCGAGGCGTTGCCCAAGGACGGCCTGGAAGAATTGATGCGGGTCGAGGAAAAGCAGCGGGCCACCGGCGCCCTGAGCGTCCAGACCAACAACTCGAGCAACGCCAACAGCCAGAGCACCAACACCAGCTATGGCGGGGCCAGCGCCAGCAACTCCAACAGCAACACCGTCAACAGCGGCTCCTTCTCCTCCAATGGCCCGGCGGAATACTCCAAGGTCACCTCCACCAAAAAGCAGGCCGAGAAATATGACCAGATCGGCGCCTCCGCGGACGACTACCAGCTGATCGAAGCATCGATCGTGAAGTACTTCGACAACTCCGGCAAGGTGACGATCCAGGACGCCGAGGCGGCCCGCGGGAAACTGGACCGCGAGATGGTGCTGCGGATCGAGAACGGCGACCCTGCGGCGCAGCGGCTGCTCTCGACGGAACTGCAGCAGGACATCCTGATCCGCGTCACGGCGGTGCCGACGTCGCATGCCAGCGTGGGCCCGGCGGTGCGGCTGATGGCCAAGGCGGTCAGCACGACCGACGCCCGCAGCCTGGGCACGGCGTTCGTGGACATGCCCCTGCCGATGACCAAGACCAACATCAACATCTACACCGGCTATCTCTCCAGCGAACTGATGGGCGAGATCGCCAAGAAATGGACCAACGCCACCGACACCGTCGAGGTGCGGATTTACAAGGCGGCCTCGGTGGATGATTCGCTGAAGGTGCGCAGCTGGCTGCAGAAGACCCGCGGTGTCTCCAGCGTGACCAGCCGCGGGGCGACCGGCGGCGCGACGACCAGCTACTCGGCGTTCGCGGTGAATTACGGCGGCGCCCCGGAAGATCTCTATGCGGACCTCAAGGACGCCATCGGCGCCAGCCAGGGCCTCAAGGCGGTCGACCTGCAGAACAACACCATCAGCCTGGAAGTCACCGGCACGTTGAACCTGGTGACCACCACCCGCAAGACCGAAACGATGACCACCACCACCACCACCGAGGAACGGCGGGTGGAGCCGATCAACCCGGCGCCGGCCGATCCGGGCACGGGCGTGGCGGTGCCTCCCGCGCCGCTGCCGGTGGCCCCCGTCCAGTAAGCGATTTGCCTGCGGTTCGCCGGACTCTTGGACTGTTACTTGTCTGCCCTTCTTGGAGAACATGGATGCGTGCGATGCGGATGATGGCTGTGGCCGTGCTGGCGGGGGCGGGGATTGTCGGGGGATGTTCCGATCCGATCGCGGCCCGGAACGAGGAACTCGTGCAGTATCCGCAGGTGCACGTGGATGCCTACTCGCTGCACGAGGCGATCGTGGTCCAGCCGCCGCGCGTGGACCACGTGGGCGCGGGGCAACTGCATGTGGCGATCACGGTCCGCAACAAGTGGGACCGCGACCTGCACCTGCAGTACAAGGCCTACTTTGTGAACCAGGGCGGTATGACGGTCGAACAGCCCACCCCGTGGACCGACTTCACGGTGCCGCGCAAGGGGATCGACGGCTTTGAGTTCACCAGCCTTGGACCGACAGCCGCGGACTTCCGCGTGGAGCTGCGCGAGGCGCACTGACGCCGGAAGTACATCGATGTGACGAAACGAAGGCCGCTCCGACGGGAGCGGCCCTCTTCATTTTTGCCCGGCGAGGCTACAGCGGGAGGTTGTGCTTCTTGCGGTAAACTTCTTCGGCTTCGGGCAGGCGGATGTAGGTGGGCAGGAGGGTGGCGGGGTCGGTGAAGGCATTCTGCCGGGCGAGGGCGTAGCCGAGGCGATGGACGGTGGCGGCCCGCGGCGGCCAGAGGGGTTTCGGGAGCTTCACGAGGCGCGGGTTGTCGGTGGGGAGGGGGTGGTAGTCGAGGCCTTCGCCCAGGAGCGCGATGGCGGAGCCAGGCGCGGCGAGCGAGAGTGCTTGTTCGAGGATGTCGGCGGGGGTGGTGAGGTGCTGGTCGGTGGCGCGGGTGAGAGCGCCGGCGGGCGTGCGCGTGTAGAGGGCAGTGAAAACCTGGCCGCGCTTGGCATCAAGGAGCGGCAACACGGTGGCAAAATCGGCGGGGGCGTTTTCGGCGATGACATCCAGCGAAGGAACGGCGACGATCTTGGTCCCCAACGCATGGGCGAGCGAACGGGCAAGCGCGACGGCAATCCGCAGCCCGGTGAAGGAGCCCGGACCGATGGAAAGAGAAAGGTGCTGAATGTCGGCGGGCGTCCAACCGGCCTCGCGCGTGAGGCGGTCAATCGCGGGCATCAGCTCCGCGGCATGCCGCTGCTCCGGCGGCAGCGGATGCTCGACCAGCAGCGTGGGCCCGGTCGCCAGCGCGATCGAGCCGTTGCGGGAGGAGGTTTCGATGGCGAGGATGTTCGGCAGTGCGGTCATGCCGGGAGTGTACGCCGAAGCTCACGAGAAGCCGAGGGTGGGGTGGGGGAGGTAGGGGGATTCGAGGGTTTTGAGGTCGTCGGCGAAGAGGTGGAGGTCGAGGGCGGCGACGGCGTCGTCGAGGTGCGGCATTTTGGTGGCGCCGATGATGGGGGCGGTGACGCCGGGCTGGCGGAGCAGCCAGGCGAGGGCGAGCTGGGCGCGGGGGAGGCCTCGGGAGTCGGAGAGCCGTCCGAGGGCGTCGACGACGGCGCGGTCAGCGGCTTCGGTGGCGCTGTAGAGTTTTTTGCCGAACTCGTCGGTGGCGGTGCGGGAGGTTTCTTCCGCCCAGGGGCGGGTGAGGCGGCCGCGGGCGAGAGGACTCCAGGGGATGATGCCGATGCCCTGGTCGATGCAGAGCGGGATCATTTCGCGTTCCTCCTCGCGGTAGAGGAGGTTGTAGTGGTTCTGCATGGAGACGAAGCGGGTGAGGTGGAGCTGGTCGGCGAGGAAGAGGGCCTTGGCGAATTGCCAGGCGTGCATCGAGGAGGCGCC
>JBEHXY010000011.1:0-22733 GCA_048498455.1 Planctomycetota bacterium
GGTGTCGAGGGCTTTCTGGAGTTCGCGGCGGAGGCGGAGGGAGGTGGAGTGGCGGTCGGTGTCGGGGGATTTTTTCTTGGCGGGGATTTTGCCGACGTGCTCAGTGGAGCCTTCCTGGGCGCGTTTGAGGAGGGGGAGGAGCTTGGGTTCGAAGAGTTCGTAATCGTGGGGGCAGCCCATGAGGCCGGCGGATTTGAAGTTGGACCAGGAGAGGCCACAGAGGGGGCAGGCAGCGGGGTCGGCGGCGGCGGGTTCCTTGGAGCGGAGGGCGAGGGGCGGGGAGGCGGGAGCGGGGACGATGGCGGTGGGGAGGCCGGTATCGGGTGCGTTTGTGGCGGTTTTGTCGGGGTTGGCGGAGAGGAGGTGGGGGAGGATGTCGGCGCCAGGCGCGACGAGGCCGGCGTCGGCGGCGTGGTTGAGGCAGAGGTGGATTTCGACGGCGCGTTTGGAGCCGGCGGCGTCGTTGATGATTTCGGTGAGGTGGACGACGGCGGACTTGGAGCACTTCTGGCATTTCATGGGGCGGGTTCCGGATGCGATGCGTCAGAGGGAAGTATAGCGAAAGGTGGGGGTGGGGGAGCAAGTGCTCGCGGCGACGGTTAAACACGAAGACACGAAGGAGTGAAGGGTCACGAAGGTGGGAGGGATGACGGGAACGAGCCACGGATGGACGCGGATGAACACGGAGGGTGTTGGAAGCGGACCGTTGCGCGGGTAGACGACGAGTTGCCGTCGACGGTGTGGGTGACGGTCATGGGGGGGATGCCTGGGCGCGGAGGCGGTTGTACTGGAGAGCGAATTCGGTCGCTGCGGATTGCCATGCTCTGTCCTGGACAGCGTCGGAGGTTCCCGGGAGGAGCCAGTCGCGGGCGGGGTCGTAGCGGGCGGAGGTGATGCCGGGGAGATAGATGCCGACGCCACCGATGGCGGCGTAGGCAGCGGGGTCGTGTTGGACTTGTTTTGCGGGATCGGCGGTGCGGAGGAGGAGGGTGGCGGAGCGGTAGTCCTTGGCGGCGATGAGGCGTTCGATGTCTGCGTGGAAGGTGGCCGGGTTGTGCGGAAGGAGGGCGGGGCCTGGTGCGCTGGTGGTGGGGGCTGGGGGGCGGGTGCAGGTAGCGAGGGTGAGGAGGAGGAGGAGACGGAGCGCGGGGGCATCTTTCGGGAAGTGGATGGTCATGACGACTCCCGGGTTGGGGTTATCGGGCAGGGGGCGGGGCGGGTTTTGCGACTTGGGGAGCGGCGTGCTTTTTGGCGTAGGCGTTTTTGTAAGCGGTCCAGCGGTTGTGAAGTTCTTCGGCGGGGTAGCCGCGGGAGGTGAGGAACTTGTTGGAGAAGTCCTCCTGGATGCGCAGGAGGATGCGGTCGTAGGCTTCGGTGAGGGGATCGGCGGTGAAGCGTGGCGGGGCGTCGGCGGTGTATGTTTTGGAAGCGAGGGCGTCGTAGCAGGCGAGGCCGAGGGAGGACATGAGGAGCGCGACCTTGTCCATCTGGCGAAAAGCGTCGCCCTCGAAGAAAGCGGCGACGTGTTTGACGGACCAGTTGAAGGTGATGGCAGTCTGCTGTCGCGGAATGTCGATGAAGGGGTTGCCGGCGTTGAAGGCGCGGTACGCTTTCTTAATGGCGGCAAGAATGCCGGGAAGGTCCAGATCGTGAAGTTCGGGCGGGACCTGGCCGACGGCAAGGGCGGCAACGATGGCTGCGGGGTCGGGGAGGAAGTGGCTGGCGGGCCGCCGAAAGTAGAATTGCCCGGCGTCGTGAGACATGCCTTCTCCCGGCGATTTGTTGGTGCTCGCCCCACTAGGAGGGGCGAAACGGGTCAGACGGCGGTGAGGGCCTGGTCGAGGAGGGGGAGGGCGGCGTCGAGGTCGGTGGTGGGGATGGTGAGGGCGGGGGCGAGGCGGAGGACGTTTTTGCTGGTGGCGTTGATGACGAGGCCGAGGGCGAGGGCTTTTTGGACGACGGGGGAGGCGTCGGGGGTGTGGAGGGCGATGCCGAGCATGAGGCCGGCGCCGCGGACTTGTTTGATTTTGGCGGCGTTTTTGAAGGTGGCGAGGGCGGTGCGGATTTTCTGGCCTTTTTCGGCGGCTTGCTGGCAGAGGTTTTCTTTTTCGAGGGTGTCGAAGACGGCGGCGGCGACGGCGGCGCAGATGGGGTTGCCGCCGAGGGTGCAGCCGTGGGTGCCGGGTTTGAGGAAGGCGGCGAGGTGGGGTTTGGCGAACATGCAGGCGGTGGGGACGCCGCCGCCGAGGGCTTTGCCGAGGGTCATGATGTCGGGGATCACGGGCTGGCCGTCGGGGGTTTGGTAGAGCTGGTTGCCGAAGTAGTGGCCGGTGCGGCCGCAGCCGGTCCAGACTTCGTCGAAGATGAGGGTGATGTTTTTCTCATCGCAGAGCTGGCGGACCTGCGCGGGGAATTCCGGGGAGGGCTGGTGGATGCCGCCTTCGCCCTGGATGGGTTCCATGATGATGGCGGCGGTGTGTTCGTCGACGGCGGCCTTGAGGGCTTCGATGTCGTTGTAAGGGACGGCGAGGAAGCCGGGGGTGAGGGGGGTGAAGCCTTTCTGGTATTCGGGGGTGGGGGTGGCGGAGAGGGCGCCGAGGGTGCGGCCGTGGAAGCCTTTGAGGAAGGAGATGATTTTGTATTTGCCGTGGCCTTGGGCATCCCCCCCACCGGCGGCGAGGCGGGCGAGTTTGATGGCGGCTTCATTGGCTTCGGCGCCGGAGTGGCAGAAGAATGCGCGGCCGTCGAAGGCTTTGGCCTTGAGGTGTTCAGCGAGGCGGATCTGGGGTTCGGTGTAGAACTGGTTGCCGGTGGTCCAGAGGGTGTTGGCCTGGGCGGTGATGGCGTTGACGAGGGCGGGGTGGCAGTGGCCGAGGATGGTGCCGCCGAAGCCGGCGAAGAGGTCGATGTAGGTTTTGCCATCGGCATCGGTGAGTCGGGAGCCTTGGGCGTGGGTGATGGCGGCTGGGAGTTTGCCGTAGTTGAGGATAAGGGCGGCCTGGTGGCGGGCGATGAGATCGGCGTTGGACATTGCGCGTTCGGACTCCGTGGGGTTGGGAAGAGGGTAGGATAAGTTTGGGGGGGCAAAACTTAAAGCGGAAACGTAAAACGTAAAACTCAAAACTCAAAACGCAAAACCTTGGGGGAGCGGCGTCGCTGTTGGGTGGTGGTGGGGGCGCGCGGGGCGGGGGTTCGGGGATGGGGGGAGGTTGGGTGGGCATGGGGATTGCTGAGGTGTGGGAGAGCAGGGGCGGACGGCGGGAGCGTAGACATTTAGGCGAGTCAATGGACGCGTCTGCGGCACGGCGTCGCGGAGCGAAAGATTGACGATGCAACTTTTGAGGAGACGTGACCATGGCAGATGACACTCGGAAAGACCCGATTGACCAGGCGAAGGATGATGCGAACCGGGATCCGCTCAGCGGCCGGGCTGGGGCGCATCCGGTCGGGACGGGGCTGGGCGCAGCAGCGGGCGGAGCGGCGGCGATTGGCGCTGCGGCGGCGGCCGGTGCGGCGATGGGGACGACGGTGGGTCCGGTGGGGACGGCAGTGGGCGCGGCGATCGGCGCGGTGGTCGGCGGTTTGGCCGGCAAGGGCGTTGCCGAGGGCGTGAATCCGACGGAAGAGCATGGCTACTGGCAGCAGAACTACACGACGCGTCCGTATGCGGATCGCAACCTGGCGTACGACGAGTATGCCCCGGCTTATCAGTATGGCTGGGAATCGCAGTCGAAGTATTCGGGCAAGTCGTTCGATGAGAGCGAATCGACGCTGCGTCAGGACTGGGACAAGGTGAAAGGGAAGAGCCACCTGGAATGGGACCGCGCCAAGGAAGCGGTTCGTGATTCGTGGGACCGCGTGTCGAACCGCAGCAATGCGGGACGCGGGACCAACAGTGGTTCCAGCATGCGGTAAGCGTGCGAGGGGGGAATTTGTGATGTGTATGATGGACGGGTCCGCGGCTTTTTTGGAGGTCGCGGGCCCGTTCCGCTTTTTGCGGGGTGGGGCGGCGGGGGAGCGCGCTGGCCCGAGGGCCGCGGGTCAATTGGGGTGACGTTCCTTTTTTTCGGAGGTGTGTTGTGACGACGATCGGACGGTGGTGGATGGTGGGCGGCGTGGTGGCGGGGATGGCGCTGGTGATGGGGGCGGCGGGAGAGATGGGCAAGCCGGGGAGCGGGAACCGGTTTGTGCAGGTGGATGACACGCACCTGGTGAACTTGAGCAACGTGACGGCGATCAGCAACCTGGGGAAGAACCAGGACGGCTCGTTCTACCTGGATATCGGGCTGGTGTCGAAGGATCCATTCGTGTTGAACTATCGGACGGAGGAGGATGCGCGGAAAGCGTGGGAGCGGCTGGTGGCGGCGACGGTGGGCGCGGGGCAGTGAGCGAGTGAGGGGCGTGGAGGACGCGGGAGGGATGGGGTTAGGTTGCGCTGCGAGCGTGGGAGGCGGATTCGAGGGCGAGGAGGAATTGCTTGGCGGGGAGGCCGCCGGCGAACCCGGTAAGTTTGCCGCTGGAGGAGAGGACACGGTGGCAGGGGAGGAAGATGGAGAGGGGGTTGTGGCCGATGGCGGCGCCGACGGCGCGGGCGGCGGTGGGGCGGTGGAGGGAGTGGGCGATGGCGGCGTAGGAGGTGGTGCGGCCGTGGGGAATGGCGGCGAGGGCGTTCCACACGGATTTCTGGAAGTCGGTGCCGCGGGGGTCGAGGGGCAGGGAGAAAGCGGTGCGTGTGCCGGCGAAGTATTCGGTGAGCTGCGAGGCCGCGTGGGTGAGGAGCGGATGGGCGGGGTTTTGGGTGGCGGCAGGGAAGGTGTGGCGGCGGTCATTTTCCCAGAGAAGGGCGAGGAGGTGGGTGTTGGAGGCGACGAGGGTGAGGGGGCCGAGGGGGGAATCGAGGGTGGCGGTGTGGGTGGTCATGTGGCACGGGCCTTTCTGCCGGAGAGTTTTCCGGCGTAGTGGTTCCAGAGGTAGATGCAGGCGTAGGCGCGCCAGGGGGTGAGGGCGGCGGGATCGAGGTCGGAATGGAGGGCAAGGGCGCGCTGGAGGATGAGGTCGGTGGCGGGGAAGGCGTTGGGATCGCCAAAGGCGCGGAGGGCGATGTACTCGGCGGTCCAGCGACCGATGCCGGGGATGTCGAGGAGGGCGGCGCGGAAGGCGTCGGGGTCCTGGGCGTCATCGAGGGAGAGCTGGCCGGAGAGGAGGCGGCGGGAGACTTCGCGGATGGTGTTTTTGCGGGCGGTAGTGGTTTTGACGGCGGCGAGATTGGCGGCGGCGAGGATCTGCGGGGTGGGGAAGAGGCGGACGGTTTCGCCGGTGAGCGGGTGGGCGACGGGCCGACCATGGGCGAGCAGGAGCTGGGAGGTGAGGGTGACGGCGAAAGAGACGGAGACAAACTGGCCGAGGATGGCGGCGATGGTCATTTCGAAGGGGTCCCAGGCGCGGGGGAGGCGGAGTCCGGGCTGGGCGTTCCAGAGGGAAGTGAGAAAGGGATGGGCGGCGAACGCGTTGGCGATGAGGAGGGGATCGGAATCGAGGTCGAACATTTTGCGGACGCGGCGGAGGAGCTCGAAGAGGAGGAGGGGGTTGGTGGTGGTGACGCGGAGCTGGAGGTGGGGCGTGGGGGCGTTGTCGGGGAGCGAGACTTCGAGGAAGCCGAGGGATTGGTGGAGGTGGAAGAGGCGGGTGTAGGCGGTGTCGGAGACCGATTCGATGCCCGGGAGGGCGTGGCGGCGGTAGAAGGAGAGGAGGTGGGGAAATTGGAAGGGGGGGCGGTAAGGGAGCGAGAGGGTGAGAGCGTTGTCGGTGGCGGGGCTTTGGCGGGAGGTGCGGGCGAGGTTGCGGGTTTGGGTGGGGGTGCGGTGGAAGCGGGCGCGGAAGGCGTCGTTGAAACGGCGGAGGGAATGGAAGTTGGCGGTGAGCGCGATCTGGGTGATGGGGAGCTGGGTTTCGGTGAGGAGCTTGCGGGCGAAGTTGAGGCGCTGGGCCTCGGCGAACTGGCGGGGGGTCTGGCCGAGTTCGTGGACGAAGAGGCGGCGGAGGTGGCGCGGGGTGATGCCGAGGCGCGCGGCGAAGTCGGTGTCGGCGAGATTGGTGTTGCTGGAGAGGATGGCAAGGGCGCGCTGGAGGAGGGGTTTATCGAACGTCGGGATGGGGGCGGAGGGGAGGGGTGCGGCTTCGGGGCGGCAGCGGAGGCAGGGGCGGTAGCCGGCTTTTTCGGCAGCTGCGGCGCGGGGGAAGAACTCGACATTTTTGCGCAAAGGTTTGGCGGGGCAGACGGGGCGGCAGTAGACGCCGGTCGTTTTGACGCCGACGAAGAATTTGCCGTCGAAACGGTAATCGCGGGCGAGCAGGGCCTGGTAGAGGGTATCGTCGTCGAGCATGGGGGGATTTTAGACAAGCGCGCGGGGCGAGGCTGGCTGGAATCGGACATGATCGTCGGAATGTTCACGGGGGGCAGCTCGACCCTCTCGCTCGGGGCGATGGGGCGGCGCAGAATCTTGGGGCGAGACGGGAGGGTGGTGGTATAGTTGCGCGCGATGAAATTCTGTTGCGGGGAGAGGTTCCATGCAGGATTTGGCGGACGGCGAAGTGTTTTTGATGCAGGGGTCGGGGGCGAAGCCGTATACGTTGAAAAACAGCGGCGGGGTGTATTCGTGTTCGTGTCCGGCGTGGCGGAATCAGTCGGTGGGGATTGAGCGGCGGACGTGCAAACATTTGCGGAAGCTGCGCGGGGATGCGGCGGAGGAGGTGCGGCTGGGGGGCGCGCTGGCGGCGCCGGTGCGGGTGAAGACGGGGACGGGCGGGGTGGCAGGGGCGCCGGTGCTGCTGGCGGAGGTGTGGGATGGGGTGCGGGAGGTTGGCGGGTGGTGGATGTCGGAGAAACTGGATGGGGTGCGGGCGTACTGGGACGGGAAGCAGTTGTTGTCGCGGCTGGGGAATGTGTTTCATGCGCCGGACTGGTTCGTGGCGGGGCTGCCGGAACATCCGCTGGATGGGGAGTTGTTTCTGGCGCGGAAGAGTTTTCAGAAGACGATCGGGATTGTGCGGCGGCAGGACAAGTCGGATCACTGGAAGGCGATCCGGTTTCTTGTGTTCGATGTGCCGGGGCATGGGGGAGTGTTTGAGGAGCGGATGGAGGCGATGAAGGGGCTGGCGGCGCATGGGTTTGCGGGGGTGCATGGGCATGAGCGGGTGCGGGATGCGGGGCATGTGCGGGAGGAATTGGCGCGCGTGGAGGCGCTGGGCGGGGAGGGCTTGATGCTGCGGGAGCCGGGATCAAAATATGTGGTGGGACGGTCGGCGACGCTGCTGAAGGTGAAATCGTTTCTGGACGAGGAGGCGGTGGTGGTGGGACATCAAGCCGGGACGGGGCGACACAAGGGCCGGATGGGGGCCATCGTGGTGCGCATGGGGAGCGGGGTGGAATTTTCGATCGGGACGGGGTTTTCGGACAAAGAGCGCGAGGAGGCGCCGGCGGTGGGGGCGACGGTGCGGTTTCGGTATCAGGAGTTGTCGGAGGGCGGGGTGCCGCGGTTTCCGTCGTATACGGGGGTGGTGGAGGAGGCCTGAGTGCCGGAAGGGTTGCGCTGATGCCACTGGCGGTTCATGTACCAGATGTAGAGGCCGCTGAAGATGGTGATCCCGGCGGCGATGAGGAGCAGGATGATGATGGCCATGAGCTGAGTCCCACGAGACGACCGCCCGGGAAGCTGGGCGGCGAGGACTCATTATAGGATGGTGGGGACCCCGGGGCGACCGGTGGATCTGGGGGGGCCGGTGAGGACGGGGTTGCTGGTGAGGACTTCAAGGGTGGCGTCGGAGCCATTGACGAGGATTCCACAGCCTGCACAGTAGAGGCTGCCGATTTCGATGGTGGCTTCGATGAAGTTCTGGTGGTCGCAGCAGGGGCAAATGAACATAAGCTTTTGGGGATGTTCATCAAGGAGGAGAAACATGGTGTTGAGCGTCATGGGTGGCAAGGTATCCGTCGGTGGTGTTGGATCGTCGCAGGCCGAGGCCTGACGCAGGACAAAACGTCGGCATTTCCATTGCCGCCCAGCGGTGCACGGTGCACAACACTGGACATTATGCAATGGATATGCCGCGCAGTAAGGCCTTGTCATGGCTGAGGTTTGGGAAGGCGAGACGATCCGGACCCTTGGTTGGGGTTTATGCGGCGGAGGCGTATTTGGTGTTGCGGTTGCCGCCGGTCTTGTCGACTTTGACGGAACCTTCGGTGATGGGCTTTTTGAGGAACATGGCGACGGAGGTGACCTTTTCGAGTTCGGGGAATTCGCGCTGCAAGTCGGTGGAGGTGTACCATTCGCCGGGGTGGCCGGCGAGCCAGCGGAGGATGCGGGCGCGGAGTTCGTCGTGGTTGCTGCGGGGGCGGCGGGTGGGGGCGGCGGGGGATTTGCCGGTGATGCGTCCGATGGCTTCCTCGACCTGGGTGCGCTGGTGTTCGAGGTCATCGATGCGTTGCTGGATATTGCCCAAGGCTTCGCGGAGGCCTTCGAGTTGCTCGGACTTTTTGCGTTGAGCCTCTTCTTCGATTTGCGAGATGGCTTCCAGTGCTTTTTTAGCAAAGGCATTGTCAGCAGCCTGGGACGCATTGTTCTTTTTTGCCACGATCGCTCGCTCCAAACAGATAGTGAGTAGAGACCCGTTTCCAGTTAAATCCACAAGGCATTCCCCTGACCCCCCCTTATGTTATGCAGGAGGAAGGAAGGATATGCAAGTGACATTCGTCGGTTACGTTGGTTAGAAAGAACCGGATGGTAGAAATGCCGTTTGATTCGATTTACCGGTGGACTGATATACGAAACTGCGGGTGCAGGAGCGGTGCGTGATGTTGACTAAGCAGGTGGCGGCGGCGGTGGTGGGAATGTTGCTGGGGGTGGGAAGTGTTGCATCGGGGCAGGCGATTTCACCGAAACCTGCGGGCATGGCGGGGAAGTGGGGCGACCAGGGGGATGGGACTTTCATCAATCCGGTGGTGCCGGCGGATTATAGCGATATTGATGTGATTCGGGTGGGGGATGATTATTACGCAATGTCATCGACGTTTCAGTTTTCGCCGGGGGTGGTGATTCTGCATTCGAAAGATCTGGTGAATTGGGAGATCGCGGGTCATGCGGTGGAGGATCTAACGAAGATTGGCCCGGAGATGAACTGGGATCGTATGAATCGGTATGGGCGGGGGATCTGGGCGGGCGCGATGCGCTATCATAATGGGAAGTTTTATGTCTATTTTGGAACACCGGACGAGGGGTTTTTCATGACGACGGCGAAGGATGTCGCCGGGCCATGGGAGCCGCTGACGCAGGTGTGGAAGGTGAAGGGGTGGGATGATCCCTGCCCATTCTGGGATGAGGATGGACAGGGATATTTCGTTTGTTCGAATTTTTCGGGACAGTACCAGATTCATCTTTTCAAGATGGCGGCGGATGGAAAGAGTCTGCTGCAGGATTCGGACAAGGTGATTTATCAATCGCGCGGCAGCGAGGCGAACAAACTCTACAAAATCGACGGGATATATTATCACTTTTTCAGCGAGGTGCATGCGGAGGGGCGGGTGACGATGATGAATCGGGCGAAGAGTTTGGAAGGGCCTTGGGAAACGAAACAGTTGAATCATGTGGCCAAGGCGATCGACAAGGAACCGAACCAGGGGGGATTGATCCAAGTGCCTTCGGGAGAGTGGTGGTTTCTCTCGCACCAGGGGACCGGGGACTGGGAGGGGCGGGCGATGGTGCTGTTGCCGGTGATGTGGAGGGAGGGGTGGCCGATTATTGGAGAGCCGGGGAGCGATGGGATCGGACGAATGGTGTGGTCAGCGAAGAAGCCTGTGGCGGGGATCGCGGTGGTGGTTCCACAGACGGATGAGGAGTTTGACGGGAAGGCGCTGGGGGTGCAGTGGGAGTGGAATTATGCGCCGCGGGCGGAGAAGTGGTCGCTGACGGAGCGGCCGGGGTATCTGCGGCTGCATGCGTTTGCGCCGCTGAAGGCGGGGGATTTGATGACGGCGGGGAACACGCTGACGCAACGGTCGATGCGGACGGAGCGCAACGAGGTGACGGTGAAGCTGGAAATCGGCGGGATGGCAGATGGGCAGGAGGCGGGGTTGTGCCATTTTGCGAAGGGTTATTCGATGGTGGGGATTGTGCAGGCGGGGGATGTGCGGACGCTGACGTATACGGAGGAAGGCAAGCGGACGAGCGGGCCGAAGGTCGAGGGGAAGGAGGTGTGGATTCGCAGCACGTGGGGACTGGATGGCGTAAGCCAGTATGCATATAGCGTGGATGGCAAGACGTTCACGGCCTTTGGACCCCCCTACCGGTTGACGTGGGGGAATTATCGCGGGGACCGGCTGGGGATTTACAGTTTTAACGATAAGGAGCGGGCCGGGGGCGAAGCGGGATTTGTGGATGTGGATCATTTTCATTACGAGTTTGCGAAGCCGGCGGGGGCGAAGGAAACGGGGCGGTAGTAGAATCGGGGCGGCGCGGGATGGGCCGCGCGTGGATTTGATTTGTTGGAAGGGATGGATGATGAGCTCGATTTCGCCGCTGGCGGGGAAGCCTGCACCCAGGGACATGCTGCTGGACCTGGGGCAACTGGAGCGGGATTACTACGAGCGGAAGCCGGACGTGGGCAATCCGGAGACGATGGTGAGCTTCGGGACGAGCGGGCATCGGGGGAGTTCGCTGCGCGGGACGTTCACGGAAACGCACATCCTGGCGATCACGCAGGCGATTTGTGAGTATCGCAAGGGGCAGGGGATTGATGGGCCGCTGATGATGGGGAAGGACACGCATGGGCTGTCGGCGCCGGCGCAGCGGAGCGCGCTGGAGGTGCTGGCGGCGAACGGGGTGGAGGTGATGATCCAGGAGAAGGATGGGTTTACGCCGACGCCGGTGATTTCGCGGGCGATCATCGTGCACAACCGGGGGCGGAAGACGGGGCTGGCGGATGGGATCGTGATCACGCCGTCGCACAATCCGCCGGAGGATGGCGGGTTCAAGTACAACCCGACCAACGGCGGGCCGGCGGACACGGATATCACGAAGTGGGTGCAGGACCGGGCGAACGAACTGATCAAGGGCGGGAACGCGGGGGTGAAGCGGGTGCCTTATGAGCAGGCGATCAAGGCGGGGACGACGCACGCGCAGGATTATGTGATGCCGTACGTGGAGGATTTGCGCAACGTGATCGCGATGGATGCGATTCGCGCGGTGGGCTTGAAGCTGGGGGTGGATCCGCTGGGCGGGGCGGCGCTGGCCTATTGGGAGCCGATCAACCGGGTGTATGGGTTGACCATCGACGTGGTGAATCCGCGGGTGGATCCGACGTTTTCGTTCATGACGGTGGACCACGACGGGCGGATTCGGATGGATTGCTCGAGCCCCTATGCGATGGCGAGCCTGGTGAAGTTGAAGGACACGTATCGGGTGGCGTTTGCGAATGATCCGGATGCGGATCGGCACGGCGTGGTGACGCCGTCCGCGGGGTTGATGAATCCGAACCATTACCTGGCGGTGGCGATCGATTATTTGCTGACGCATCGGCCGCGGTGGTCGCGGGATTCGGTGGTGGGCAAGACCCTCGTGAGCAGCAGCATGATCGACCGGGTGGTGGCGCGTCAGGGGCGGAAGATGAGCGAGGTGCCAGTGGGATTCAAGTGGTTCGCGCCGGGACTCTTTGACGGCTCTTTCTGTTTTGGCGGGGAGGAAAGCGCAGGGGCGAGCTTCCTGCGGATGGATGGCACGGTGTGGACGACGGACAAGGATGGGCCGCTGCTGGCGCTCTTGGCGGCGGAGATCACGGCGCGGACGGGGAGGGATCCGGGGCAGCATTTTCAGGATCTGGCGAAGACGTTCGGGATGCCTTATTACACGCGGATCGATGCACCGGCGACGCCGCAGCAGAAGGCGAAGCTGTCGAAGCTGTCGCCAGAGGCGGTGAAGGCGGGAGATCTGGCGGGAAATCCGATCACGGCCAAGCTGACCAAGGCACCGGGGAATGGGGCCTCGATCGGCGGGCTGAAAGTGACGACGGACAAGGGGTGGTTCGCGGCGCGGCCTTCGGGGACGGAGAACATTTACAAGGTCTATGCGGAGAGCTTCGAGGGCGAGGCGCACCTGCAGCAGATCGTGGCCGAGGCGCAGACGATCGTGAGCGATGCGCTGGCGGCGGGGTGATCGGCGGGGGGTGAGTGCGATTAGTGCGGCTCGTCGCCGGTGTCGGTGAGCGGGAAGACGATGGCGCTTTTCGTGCGGCTGGAGCGGTAGATCGCGGTGAAGAGTTCGACCGTGCGCCGGCCGTCCTCGCCGGTGACCAGCGGCGGGCGGCGCTCCTGCACGGCCTGCAGGAAGTCACGGATCTGCAGCTCGTGGTAATGGGCGACGGGGTCGATGGAGGCGAAGAAGGCGGCATCTTCTTTTTGCCACCGGGCCTTGAGGGGTTCTTCGCCGGGAATGGTCCAGACGTCGTTGATGGGGGGCTCGGTGATGGTCGACATGCCGGCGACGAACATGGAGCCGCCGTCGGTTTGCACGCCGAGGGAAGCGCCGGTGCTGCCGTTGATCTGGACGCGGCCATAGAGCGCGGGGTTGGCGGAATTGGTGACGAGGATCTGGCCGAGGGCGCCGTTTTTGAAACGCAGCGAGCCGACCGCGGTGTCTTCGACTTCGATGTAAGGGTGGTTGAGGTTGGCCCACATGCCGGAGAATTCGGCGACGTCGCCCATGTACCAGAGGAGCAGGTCGAGCTGGTGCGGGGCCTGGTTGACGAGGACGCCGCCGCCTTCGCCTTTCCAGGTGCCGCGCCAGGGATCGCTCTGGTAATAGGCTTGATCGCGCCAGCCATACATGGTGACGGCGCCGAGGATCGGGCGGCCGATTTTTCCGGCGTCGATGGCGGCTCGGATGCGTTGGCACGGCGCGTAGAAGCGGCGCTGCGAAACGGTGCCCACGAGCACGGCGGCGTCGCGGGCGGTCTGCAGGATGCGGTCGCAATCGCGGAGCGTGGAGGCGAGCGGTTTTTCGATCAGCAGGTGGATGCCGGCGCGGGCGCAGACGACGGACGGGGCGGCATGCTGCGGGTGAGGCGTGCAGACGCAGACGGCCTGAACGCCGGACTCGCGGGCGAATTTTTCGATGTCGGTGTAGGGTTGGACGCCATAGCGTTCGGCGAAGGCGGCGGTGCGTTCGGGGTGGGTGCCGCAGACGGCGGTGAAGGCGGATTCGGGAATTCGCTGGAGGGCGCCAGCGTGGATATGGCCGACTTTGCCGCAGCCGATGAGACCTGTTTTGAGCTTTTGCACGGGCAACCTTTGGAAGTGTCAGGAAGGGTCAAAGAGGGTCAAGGGGCCAGCAGGACTTTCATGAGGCCGGGCTCTCGGGCGTAGAGGCGATCGAACCAGGCGGGACCTTCTTCGAGCGGGGCGACGGCGCTGACCAGGGAATCGACCTGCACTTTGCCGGTCGCCAGCAGGTCGAGGCACACAGGGTATTCGCCGGCGGAGGCGCAGGAGCCGAAGAGGGAGATTTCGCGGGTGACCACGGCCTGCAGCGGGAACTGCACCTGCGGCTGGATGTTGCCCACGAGCACGACCGCGCCGCCTTTGCGCACGCCAGCGACCGCGGTTTTGAAGGAGGAATCGGCCCCGACCGCTTCGAAGGAAACATCCACGCCGCGGCCGCCGGTGAGGGCCTGGAGCGCGGGGATGACATCGGGAGCGCCCGCGTTGAGAGCGTGATCGGCGCCGGCGGCGCGGGCTTTCTGCAGGCGGGCGTCATCGACGTCGAGAACGATGAGCGTGCCGGCACCGGCGATCCGCACGACCTGCGCGATGAGCTGTCCAATCATGCCGGCGCCGATGACGGCGACGGATTTTCCCAAGAGCGACGGCACGCGGCCGACGGCGTGCACGGCGATGGAGACGGCCTCGACCATCGCGGCGTTTTCAAAAGAAAGCGCATCCGGGAGCTTGTACGCGATGTGCTGCGGGATGGAGACGTACTCGGCAAAGCAGCCCTGGCGGCGGTATTCCGCGCAGGAAACGCCCAGCACGCGGCGGTTGTCGCATAGGTTGACCTGGCCGCTGCGGCAGAAGGGGCACACGCCGCAGGAGACCGTCGAATCAAAGGTGATGCGGTCGCCCGGGGTAAAATCGGTGGCGGCCGGGCCGATCTGTTCGATGACCCCCGCGGCTTCGTGGCCCATGACGATCGGGGGAATGCGGCGGCCGGTGCTGCCGTCGTACCCATGAACGTCGCTGCCGCAGATGCCGCAGGCTTTCACGCGCACCAGGAGGTCGGTGGGGCCGATGGCGGGCACGGGCAGGGTGGTCATTTCGAGACGGCGTTTGTCGGTCAGGAGGAGGGCTTTCATAAAGACTCACGATCAAGGCAATGGGACATCGGCGACCAACGATCTTAGGAGCGGGCCCCGGCGGTGGGCACGGGTTCGATCGGGAAGCCGCGTTCCTCCGGAAGGACCGCGGGGCGGAGATCGGGGGACAGCAGGTGCATCAGGGCGAGGGAGACCACGTAAGCGAAGGCGGCGCAGAGGAAGGGGGCGTGGTAGTTGTGGAAATGCTGCACCCAGTAGCCGGTGAAATACTGGAAGGCGGAGGCGCCGATGTAGCCGCAGAAGCCGCCGAAGCCGGCGACGGAGCCGACGACGCGCTTAGGGAAGAGGTCGCTGCAGAGGGTGTAGAGGTTGCTGCTGAAGCCCTGGTGTCCGGCGACGGCGAGGCCGACGACGAAGACCGCGGGCCAGAGGCTGTGGAGGGAGGGGGCGGCCATGATGGGCAGTGCGCAGAGGCCGCTGAGGAGCAGGGCGGTTTTGCGGGCGAGGTTGACGCTGGCGCCGCGGCGCATGAGCCAGGAGGAGAGCGTGCCGCCGACGATGCTGCCGGCGTCGGCCATCAGATAGATGGTGATCAGCGGCCAGCCGATGTTTTTGAGATCGAGGTTGTAGGGCGGGTCAAAGAAAAACAGCGGCAGCCAGGTGACGAAGAACCACCAGATGCCGTCGGTGAAGACTTTGCCGGCCATGAAGCACCAGGCCTGGCGGTATTGCAGGATTTGGCCCCAGGAGAGCGCGGCGGTGGGCTCGGGCGGGTCGCTCTGGATGAGGGCGAGTTCCCCGGCGGAGACCAGGGGATGGTCCTCGGGCTTTCGGTAAAGGGGGATCCAGACAAAAAGCAGGAGCAGGCCCATGGCGCCGGTCCAGAGGAACGCGGCCTGCCATCCCCATTTCAGGACCAGCCAGGGCACGGCGAGTGGGGTGATGATGGCGGCGAGGTTGGCGCCGGCGTTGACCCATCCGAAGGCGAAGGAGCGCTGGCGCTGCGGGAACCACTCGGCGCAGATTTTTGCCGCGCCCGGGAAGGCGGGAGATTCGGCGATGCCCAGGCAGGCGCGGAGGACGGCGAAGCTGACCCATCCACCGCCCAGGGCGGTGAGCATGGCGCAGAGGCTCCAGAAGAATAGCGAGAGGGAATAGCCGATGCGGGTGCCGAGCTTGTCGAGCATCCATCCGGAGAAGATCTGGCCGCAGGCATAGGCGATAGCGAAGGCGGCGCCGATGTAGCCGTACTGCTCGGGGCCGATGTTGAAGAGGGTTTTGATGGTGGGGGCGACGAGGGAGATGACAATGCGGTCGATGTAGTTGATGGTGATGCCGACGAAGAGCAGGGCGAGGATGACCCAGCGGAAATGGCCGGGCGAGCGCGCCGCGAGGGCGGCGGCAGGCAGCCCCCCCACCGTGTCGGTCCGTTCGGCCGCCTGAAGGTCCATGCAGTTCCACCACCGGGCAAAGGGTTTTCGCGGGGACCGCGCGGGCCGGGAGGTGTGGGGCGTTGTTGGCAGCGGTCGTGCGTGCTCGGGAACTTACTGGCGGAAGGGCTCGATAGCCAGCAGAAGTGCGCCGAAGCGGCGAAAGCGGCCCGGCGGCGTCACCCAAACATTTTACGAAAATCTATTGACATCGCACTACCGTACACTATCCTAACAAAGCTAGCAGGAGTGGTTCGTGGCTGCCTCTTTCTCATCACTTTTAGGAGATGCCGCCCTTGGCCTCACGACCGGTGATCACCTCGCTCCGCCGCCGAGGCTCCCCGCGCACCGGCAGGCGTCGGTGTTTCCGAAACTTGCCCGAGGGCAACTTCACGAATGGCATCTCGACGAAAAACACCCCCAGCGGCACCGGTGGCCTCCCCCGCTGACGCTGCTGACCGCGCTGGCAATGGCGGCCGGAGACGGAAATGAGGAGCAGGGGCGGGTGCTGTGGATCGGGCGGCGCTGCTGGCCCACGTTCCAGCACCTGTGTCTCGAAAAGCCGGCGCTGGCGGGCCTGCTTCAACGCTGCACCTTTCTCGATCCGCTCTCCGACGCCGAGCGCTTCTGGGCGATTGCCGAGGCATTGCGCTGTCCGGGGGTGCGCTGCGTCGTCGCCGATGGCGGCGGCATGGCGGTGACGGTGAGCCGGCGGTTGCAGTTGGCGGCGGCGTCGGGCCGGGCGCTGGGGCTGCTGGCCCGTCCCGGGTGGGAGTTGCAGGAACCCTCGTATGCCGCGACGCGCTGGCGGGTGAAGCCGCGCGAATCGGTTGCCGGCCGGCCGCGCTGGCAGGTGGAACTTCATCGCTGCCGCGGGCAGCAGGTGGAGCAGGACGCTCCCCCACGCTGGATAGCCGAGTGGTCGTATCAGGTGCTTTGTGGGACGGGTGCTCTCCATTTTTCTTCCGACGTGGGATGCGGATCTGCTGCGTCGCAAGTCGTTGCGAAACGGGACCGGCTTATCGGGGCATGACCGCCGCGCCTGGCTGCTGGTGATCGACCAGGCGGGACAGAAGCGGGTGGCGCGCTGCTGCGCGGCGGCCCGGGCGGCGGGGGTTTATCCGGGGATGACGCTGGCCGAGGCGCGGGCCTTGTGCCGGCCGCACGTGTCGACCTTTGACGCCGAGAAAAGCCGCCGCTCGCTGGAACTCCTGGCGCAGTGGTGCCTGCGTTTTTCCCCGGTGGTCGCCGTCGATCCCACGCCTCTGGGCTACAGCATCGAACGGGCCGGGCTGGACCACGACGACGCCCCCGACGGCCTGCTGCTGGACATCACCGGCGCGGGCCATCTCTTCGGCGGCGAGCACCTGATGCTGGCGGAAATGGCGACGCGCCTGCGCCGCATGGGCTTTGATTCGCGGATGGCCGTCGCGCCGACGCTGGGGGCGGCCTGGGCGGTGGCGCGGTTTGCGCCGCACGCCCTGTCGGTGATGGGCGAGGCGGAGTTGTCGAAGGGGCTGCCGGGGCTTCCGGTGGCGGCGATGCGGTTGCCGCGGGAGTTGTGCGCAACGCTCAAGGAGGTGGGCATCGAGCAGGTGGCGCACCTGCTGAAGCTGCCGCGCGAAAGCCTGCTGGCGCGCTACGGCGAGGAAATTCTGATGCGCCTGGACCAGGCGTGGGGCCGGCTGGAGGAGATGCTCCAGCCCGTCCACCCGCTCGAGCCACTGGCCGTTGAGCGCATCTTCGACGGCCCGGTGATCCAGCTTGAAGCGGTGATGCTCACGGTGGAGGGACTGCTCAACGAACTTTCGCGGCGGCTGCTGGAAAAAGAGAGCGGCGTGCGCGGGGTGCGCCTGGAGATGATGCGCATCAACGCCTCGCCGGTGTCGCACGAACTGGTCATCGGTCGCGCCAGCCGCGACCCCAAACATTTGTGGAAGCTTCTGCGGCCGCGCGTGGAAAACATGCACATGGGCTATGGGGTGGAGGCGGTGCGGCTGACGGCTTACTGGCAGGAACGGATTCGCCACCAGCAACTGGGGGCATGGAACACGGGGGAGGGAGACGTTCACGATGAGGCGTTCGACGCCCTGCTGGACACGCTGATTCACCGCTGGGGAAGCAATCGCGTGCTCAAGGCGCAGGCGGCGCCCTCCTACACGCCGGAGGTGGCCCGCAGCTTTCGTCCCGCGCGGACCGAGACGATTTCCACGGAAGCGCTGTTGTTCGTCGATCGCCCCTCCCTGCTTTTTGAACGGCCAGAGCCGGCGGAAGCGGTCGCACTGGTGCCGGACCATCCCCCTTCCTATCTGCAGTGGCGCGGCCAGGGTCATGAACTGCGCTCCGGCCAGGGCCCCGAGCGCATCGTCACCGCCTGGTGGGGAACGCACCGCATGAGCACGCGCGATTACTTCAAGGTGGAGTTGCCCGGGGGAACATGGGTGTGGGCATTCCGGGAACTCGAGAGCGGCCGCTGGTTTGTCCATGGAATGTGGGCATAGGTGAGCGATGCCGGAATTACCGAATCCCAAGATCAGGCCGCAGGTGTCGCTGAGCGCCTTCACGCCTTCCGCGGTGGCGTATGCGGAATTGCAGGTGACGACGAACTTTTCGTTTCTGCGCGGCGGCAGCCATCCGGAAGAGATGGTGATGCAGGCGGCGCTGATGGGCTGCCACGCGGTGGCGGTCACCGACGTGAACAGCCTGGCGGGAATCGTCCGCGGAAAAATGGCGGCCAAAGAGGCGGGCATTCCCTACGTCGTCGGCTGCCACCTGCAGGTGCGGGCGGCGGTCGGAACGCTGGCCGCCGGCGATCTGCCCGCCCCGATGCTCTCGCTGCTGGTGTATCCCACCGATCGCGCCGCGTATGGCCGCCTCTGCCGGATGCTGACCTATGGAAAGCGGCGGGCCAAAAAGGGCGAGTGCGATCTGACGCTGCAGGATGTACTGGATCATGCCCAGGGGTTGCTGGCGGTGGTGCTGCCGCCGCCGCTCACCCCCGAGTTCGAAGAGACCCTGGGGATTCTGCGTCAGACCTTCGACGACGATCGGCTCTCACTCGCTGCCTGCTGCGTCTATGACGGGCAGGACGAAGCCCGCCTTTCCGCGCTGGCCGCTTTTTCCCGGCGGATGTGCGTGCCGCTGGTCGCCGTCAACGATGTGCATTACCACGCGCCCGAACGCAAGCCGCTGCAGGATGTGCTCACCTGCATCCGTCTCGGCTGCACCATCGAACAGGCGGGCTTTTCGCTCTTTGCCAACGCCGAGCGGCACATCAAGGGGCCGGAGGAAATGGCGCGGCTCTTCGCGGCCTATCCCGAGGCCATCGCCCGCACCACCGAGATCGCACGCCGGGCCTTGGGATTCTCGCTGGAACAACTGAAATACGAGTACCCCTCCGAGGTCTGCCCGCCCGGGAAAACCATGATGGAGCACCTGCGCGAGCTCACCCTCGCCGGCGCGAAGGAACGCTATCCCGCCGGCATCAGCGACCGGGTGAGCCAGCGGCTGCAGCATGAGTTTGAGCTCATCGAATCGCTGAATTACCCCGCCTATTTCCTCACCGTGGCCGACATCGTTTCGTTCGCACGTTCTCGCGGCATCCTCTGCCAGGGACGCGGCGCCGCCGCCAATTCCACGGTCTGTTACTGCCTGGGCGTCACCGCGGTGGACCCGGAGCGCATCGATTTGCTCGTCGAGCGCTTCATCAGCAAGGAGCGCGACGAGCCGCCCGACATTGACATCGATTTCGAGCATGAACGCCGCGAGGAAGTGATCCAATACCTCTACCAGAAATATGGCCGGGAGCGGGCGGCCCTGACGGCGGAGGTGATCAGCTATCGCCGCCGCAGCGCCGTGCGCGAGGTCGGCAAGGCCATGGGGCTGTCGCTGGATTGCGTCGACAAGCTGGCGAAATCCGGCGACTGGTGGGAAAACGAAGTCATCGCACCCGGGCGCCTGCGCGAGCTCGGCCTCGATGCCGACGATCCTGTCATGCGGCAGACCCTGACACTTGCCGGCGAGCTGATCGGCTTTCCCCGCCACCTTTCCCAGCATGTCGGCGGGTTTGTTATCACGCAGGGACCGCTGTGCGAAAGCATTCCGATCGAAAATGCCGCCATGCCCGATCGCACGATCATCGAATGGGACAAGGACGACATCGATGAAATGGGCATGCTGAAGGTCGACGTGCTGGGGCTGGGCATGCTCACCTGCATCCGCAAGGCGATCGACCTGGTGAACCAGGAAAGACGCATGCTCGCGCCCGAATCGCGCGATCCGCAGCTGGAATTCCACACCGTTCCTCCCGACCAGCCCGACGTCTACGACATGCTCTGCCGCGCCGACTCCGTCGGTGTTTTCCAGGTGGAATCGCGGGCCCAGATGGCGATGTTGCCCCGCCTCAAGCCGCGCTGCTATTACGACCTCGTCATCGAGGTGGCCATCGTGCGGCCCGGTCCCATCCAGGGCGGCATGGTGCACCCCTACCTGCGGCGGCGGTCCGGCGAGGAGCCCTTCGAATATCCCAACGAGCAGATCAAAAGCGTGCTGGGAAAAACCCTCGGCGTGCCGCTGTTTCAGGAGCAGGCGATGAAGCTGGCCATCGTCGCCGGCGGCTTTACGCCCGGCGAGGCCGACCAGCTCCGTCGCGCCATGGCCGCCTGGAAACGCAAGGGCAATCGGATTTACGAGTTCGGCCGCAAGATGATCGCCGGCATGCTGGCCAACGGCTACAGCGCCGAATTCGCCAACCGCTGCTTCGAACAGATCAAAGGCTTCAGCGACTACGGCTTTCCCGAATCGCACGCCGCCAGCTTCGCGCTCCTGGTGTACGTCTCCTCCTGGCTCAAGTGCCGCCACCCCGCCGCCTTCGCCGCCGCCCTGATCAACAGCCAGCCGATGGGCTTTTACCAGCCCGCCCAGATCGTGCGCGACGCTCGCGATCATGGCGTCACCGTCCGCCCCATCGATGTGCTCCACAGCGACTGGGACTGCACCCTCGAACCCCACGGCCAGGGCGTGGCGCTGCGGCTGGGGATGCGCCTCATCAGCGGCATGCGCGAAGCCGAGGCCCGGAAAATCCGCGCCGCCGTCCGGAACCATCCCCGCTTCACCCGCATCGAAAGCCTCTGGCGGGCCAGCGGCGTCCAGGTGCAGACCCTGCGAAGCCTCGCCGCCGCCGACGCTTTTTCCTCCATGGGCATCGACCGCCAGGCCGCGCTCTGGACCATCGGCCGCCTGCGCAACCAGGCGCTTCCCATGTTTGACACCCTGGAAATGCCCGAGCCCGCCGCCACGCTCCCCGAAATCGCGCCGGCCGTCACCGTGATTCACGATTACGCCGCCACCGGTTTTTCCCTCAAGGCCCACCCCATTTCCTTCGCCCGTCCCACCCTCGCCAGCCACCGCGTCATCCCCTCGGGCGACCTTGCCGATCCCCTGCGCTGCCCCCATGGCCGCCGCATCGCCGTGGCCGGCCTCGTCCTCGTACGCCAGCGTCCGGGCACCGCCAGCGGCATTCTCTTCATGACCATCGAGGACGAAACCGGCGTCGCCAACCTGGTCGTGAGGCCGCAGATTTACGAACGCTGGTACCCCAGCCTCCGCCACTGTGGCACGATCATCGCATGGGGCCGGGTCGAACGGCACGGACAGGTCGTCCACGTGCTCGTCAGCCGCGCCGCCAACCTCATGTCCATCGTGCAAACCACCCCCGCCAAAGTCGCCTCCCGCGACTTCCACTGAACCCCCCCCGCTACTGAACCCCTCCCCGCGCCCCACCGCGCAACCGGAGATCAATCGGCCTTATCCAGACGCCAAGCCGTCGAGGCGCGCCGAGCAGACCGGCCAGACAAGCCAGCGGCGATTCACTTGCATCAGGATCATTCGCCAGCGTCTTGAAGGCGGTAGCCGACGCCGGGTTCGGTGAGGAGGTGGCGCGGCTGGGCGGGAGTGGGTTCGATTTTCTGGCGGAGCTGATTCATGTAAACGCGGAGGTAGTGGAGTTCCTGGTTGGCGTCGGGACCCCAGACTTCGTGGAGCAGTTCGCGGTGGGTGAGGACGCGCCCGGCGTTGCGGATGAGGGTCGTGAGGAGCTTGTATTCGGTGGGGGTGAGGTGGACTTCTTTGCCGGCGACGGAAACATGGCGGCGGGTGAGGTCGACACAAAGTTCACCGATGCTGAAGGTGGCGGCGGGCGATGTGGCGGCGGCGGCCATGTCGCGGCGGCGGAGGGCGGCGCGGAGGCGGGCGAGGAGTTCGCCGACGGCGAAGGGCTTGGTGAGGTAGTCGTCGGCGCCGGCATCGAGGGCCTGGACCTTGTCCTGTTCCTTGCCGCGGGCGGACACGACGAGGAGGGGGACTTTGGACCATTCGCGGAGCTGGCGGGTGAGGGTGACGCCGTCGGCGTCGGGCAGGCCCAGGTCGAGGATGATGAAGTCGGGGGCGTTGCGTGCGGCGGAGGCGAGACCCTCTTTGGCGGTGATGGCTTCCTCGACGCGGTAACCTTGGGTGCCAAGGGCGGCGCGCAGGAATTTGCGGATGGCGGGGTCGTCTTCGATGACGAGGACGAGCGGACCCTGGTCGGTCATGCGAGGCCTTTCGCGGCGGGCTCTGGCGGAAAGTCAGCGATCGGAAGCGTTATTGTAAACGCCGCACCGCCGTCGGTGCGATTGGCCGCTGTGATGGTGCCCCGGTGGAGGCGGATGATCTGTTGGCAGATGGCCAGGCCGAGGCCGACGCCGCGATGGCTGGCGGACGCGGGGGATCGGTAGAACTTCTGGAAGACGCGGTCGGGACTGTCGGCGGGGAGACCGGGGCCGCGGTCGGCGATCGAGATTTCGACACGTTCGCCATGGTCGTTGCCGCCGCGCGCGGCGGTGATGTCGAGGGGTGAACCGAGCGGGGTGTATTGGAGGGCGTTTTCGAGAAGGTTGAGGAAGACCT
>JBEHXY010000012.1:0-22210 GCA_048498455.1 Planctomycetota bacterium
TTCGCCGGCGACGGGCTGGTTGTTGTTATCGAGGAGCACGATTTCGATCCAGCTGGTCTGGATGCGTTTTTCCTCGGGGGTTTCGGGCGGCTTGTAGGGGTTGGCGGGGGTGCTGCCGTACTTGCCGGTGCCGGTTTTGCGTTGCTGGGCCTTGATGGCTTCGACTTCGCCGGGCTCGGCGTCGTCGGCATCGTGGGCGACGGTGGGCTCGGTCGGCGCGAGAACCGAGCAGGCGGTGCCGTCTTTGGCGCTGGGCATGGAAGGCCTCCGAGAGGTGAGCGCAACATTGCACGGCGGCCAGGGTGTCGATCAAGAGGGGAAGGGCGAGACTAACCAATCAAGACGGTGGGCGCCCCGAGGACAATCGTTCCGCCATGAGCGCAGGAATCTCCCATGCGGGCGGCGGGTTGGCTGCAGATCATGACGGTGGTCGAGCCCAGAACGATGGCATCGGGAGGTCCGACGCACACGCAGACCGAGCCCAAGGTCGCGGCCGGCAGCCCGGCGATGAGAACCGTCGGGCCGCCGGGGGTGGCGATGGGGCCGCCGACATGGGGCACCAGGACGGTGACCATCGGGCAGACGTGCATGTCTGTAACGCGTGCAGCAGGTTGTCCCATGGCGTCGCTCCAGTGCGGGTCAGGTCTTGGCGAAGTACTCGAGGGCGTAAAGGGGATCGTCTTCTTTTTTGGGCGGCATTTTTTCCGACTTCAGGTAGGAGGGTTTGCGGCCCATGCCGAAGAGGCCGGTGGCTTTGGGATTGGCGATGTCGAGGGTCCGGCCATTGACGATGCGGACCGGCTGGGAGAAGTCGACGGTGGCGAGGAAAGGATCGGGCTTGGCGGCGGTCTTGGGGTCGTGGAAGCCCAGGAAATCGAGGATGGTGGTGCGACGGGCGGCCGCGTGGTCGGGCGAGTTGCCCTTGGTGGCGCCCAGTTCATAAGCGCGCTGCCGCTCGCTGACCCACTCGGCTGAACCGGGCGGAGGGGGCGGGGCGACGACGCCATGGGGGAGATGTTCATTCACGGAGAAATCCTCGTGTCCGTCAGCGGAGCGGTTCCAAACTGGCGCCTGTGGGGAGTTGTGTCAAGAGGTAAGTGGCGCGACTCATGGCGGCGAGTTCCAACGGCAGCACCGGGATACCGAAGGGCTGCATGGGATCGCCATTGGCCTGGGAATTCACGATTTTTCCATTGGTCATGAGGACGGCCCAGTCGCGGCGCGGGGCGGTGTCGGGAAGGACGTGGTAGGCGAGGGTCGCGGTCAGCGGTTTTGCGGGGAGCTTTTTGGCGTCGGCGGTTTTGATCTGCGGCGCGGGATTGTTGGGCGGGAAAAGCACGTCTGCGATGGCGAGATCGGTGGGGGCATTGGGATTGGCGAGCAGGACGGCGGCGTGGGTGTTGCCGTCGTCGTCCACCGCCAGGGCAGGCTGCTGGTCGGCCAAGAGGGTTTCGCCGGGAATCCTCGCGATCACGGGCGGGCCGGGCTGTTTGCCGTCGGCGAGGTCGTAGAGATGCAGGGCGGCGCCCTCTTTTTCCTGGAAGCAGAGCAGCAGGCGGCGTGCCGACTTCACGCGCTCGGGGGCGAGCGTCGCACGGGCGGCGACGGGCCTGGCGGGCAGGGGCACCTTCCAGAGCGTTGAGCCGGAGGGGGTGCCCCCATCTTTGCCGGGCACAAAGCGGGCGAGTTGCACGTCGCGGCCTTCGGAACCCAGGAAAAGGATGTCGAGTTCGCCCGTGGCAACGGTCATCGCCGGACGGATGAAGGCGGGGCGGGAGTCGGCCTGAATGGCGGCGACGGGGGAGATCGACGAAGTTTTCGCCATGATCTGCTGGCCTTGGATCCAGCCGATCCAGAGCCAGAGCGACTCCATGCGGCTGTAATTGGCGAGAGGGAACAGGAGGCTCTGCACGTCGCCGGCGATGGAGCCGAAGACTTCGTCGGATACTTTTTTGAGCTCGCCCAGGTCGGGACGTTCCTCGTGGAAAACGATGTTGGCGAGGTCGGCACGGCCATCCTTCGGCGGCCGGAGGGCGGCGACCCAGAGGTTGACCGCATTGAGTACGCGGTGATCGAGTCCAAGGGCGGCGGCGGGCATGAAGGAGGCTCCTGGGAGAGGGCTAATTGCTGGGCGACTCAGGGATGCGAGTTCAGGGTGCCGTCATTTTTGACGTTGGTTTTGTCCCACCCGCGCAGGCGGATGTGGCAGTATCCGCACCAGCGACGTTCGGCGGAGAAGTTGTAGGACATGGTGCAGTTGTGATCGTCCTTGTCGTGTTCGGTGGGGTCGGGGACGTTCGCGGGGTCGGTGGCCGAGACGCCGTCGGGGGCGTGGGGCATGAAGAGCTGGTGTCCGATTTCGTGGGTGGTGGTCTGTTCGAGACGGTTGGCATTGCCGGTGTAGGCGTCGGGAAGCGCGCAGGTGACGAAGGCACAGCGCTGGCGGTTGGCGTGGGGGACATTGCCGGCGGCGCCGTTGAGGCCGCCCTGGCCGCCGATGTTGTGGACGCCGACGAACTGGACGAGGGTCACGCCGTCGGTGAGCGGGAGGTAGTGGTCCATGATGGCCACGATGAAGGACCAGCCCCAGGTGTCGCAGAACGTTTCGTATTTGGCGGCGGTGTTGATGGTGGAGCCGCCGGCTGCGAACCAGGTGGCGAGTTGCGCGGCGGACCATCCTTTGGCCGCGCGGAGGGCCGTCTGGAAGCCGGCGTAGTCGCGGAAGGTGATGCAGGCGTCGCCGCTGGTGAACTGGTTGACGGCCGGATCGACGGCGGACTTGGCAAACACGTCCATCGCGTTGCGCTGGGTCGTGATCGTGGGGTTGTATTCGCCCTCGGTCATGGTATCGACGGCGTTGTAGGTCTTGAACATGTCGATGTAGGCTTTTTCGTAGTACGCCTGCACCGCGGGCACGGGAATCTCCGCCGCGAAGTTCTTTTTCTTGATGTAGCGGTTGATGTGGTGACGCCGCCAGATCTGGAAAGTGCCGGTGGCGGCCTTGAGGTTGCCCTTGTCCTTGATGTCGTCGGTGATGTCGAGGACGTACTTCTGGTCCTTGTCTTTTTCCCAGGCGACATAGCAGGTGACCTTGTAGGCATCGCCGGCCATGCGCGAGGGGCGGAACATCACGCCGGTCTTGTTGACGTAAGCGCCGGCGCGCCAGGGCTTGGAGAGGGAGGCCCAATCACGAACCGTGGCCGGTTCCACAAAGAAGGGGAAGACCGCATCGGTGGGCGTGTCGAGGGGAGCGTAGCCCGCCTGGTTGGGAAAGATCGGGTGGCTGGAGCCTGACGCGCCGCGTTTTCCGCCACGGGTCTCGTGGCAGTTGTCGCCCAGGGGGTGCGTGGTGCCACGGTCGTAGTTTTCGGTGCGGAGCACAAAGGCGGCCGGCGGGGCGGCGAGCGTGGTGGTGTCGTCGGGCACGTCTTCGAAGTCCCAGAGGCAGCGGACATCGCCCAGCGCCTTGGGGGCTTCGACGGCGGTGTCGTCGGATTTCCGCACCAGCAGCTTCGCAAAGATGGGAATCATCGGCCCCGCGTCCCACTGCGTCTCATAAGAGGTGAACGAGGTGCGGTCGAACATGTCGGCCACACCGGTGCTGAACAGGTTGCTGACGAGCGTGACCTTGACGGTCTTTCCTTCCTCGGGCAGCTTGTTCTGGAAGGTGTCGTAAAGGTCACGGTGGCTGCCTTTTTTGACGCCGCCGACCGCGGCCGCGTCAACGGGCAGCACGCGCTTTTCGCCCAGCTCCAATTTCACTTCATGCACGATGATGTGGAAGTAGGTCCAGGCCACCGGCGATTGGGGACGGAGGGTGGAGGTGACGACGATCCGCAGCTTGTACGGAGAATGCTCGGCGGTCGGCACCATGTCGGGAAGCTTCTGAACGGGATTGGTTCCCTGGTCGACCATGTTCAGCGGGAACGAGTGCTCGCCATCCGCGATTTCGTCTTCGGTGAGGTCCCGTTCCCAGAGCGGCGCGGCATCGAAACGCCGGTAAAGCTGGATCTTCGCGCCGGTGATGCCGCCCTTGAGGTTGTTCATCTTGTATTTGACGGTGGCATCTTCGACGCCGGAGGCATAGTGGTAGTCGTCGGAGCCATCCTTGTCCTCGGTGCCGCCGTGCGAGAGCGAGGTCTTGTCGCCGGTGACCATTTGCAGCCACACGATGCCGTGGTTGGGGGGAACGAGGGTGTTGTGATGAAGGGGGGAAGCGTCGCTGGCGGTGCGGGCCACGCGTGCCACGGGCGGGGTGCCGGCATCGGGGTTCTCGGGCGGATCGAGAAACTCCTCAGGCTTGATGAGGGGAGGATTGGGGCCGGCGGGCATGGGGGAGATCTCCTGAGCGGGCGGGGGTTCGCGTGTCAGCAGCCGTAGACGTCTTTGAGCTTTCCACGGGTGACGGGTCCGACGATGCCGTCGACGATGAGTGCATAGCGTTTCTGGAACCGCTTGATCGCGGCGTCGGTGAGCGGTCCCTTGATGCCGTCGACGGGTCCGGAATCGAAGCCCAGGTTGTTGAGGCGTGCCTGGTAGCCCGAGACGGTCTCGAGGGGGTCGAGTTCACCGATGGCGAGGCGCCAGATGATCGGCGGAGCGGTGGCGCCGTTGTGCCAGACGGTGAGGATGCCATCGTCGGCGGTGGGCGGGATTTCCGTTTCCACCATGCCGTCGCCGCCGGTGGTGGAATCGATGGGCGCGACACCGGGGATTTCCAGGGTGTAGCGTTTGCCGGCGACGGGCTGGTTCTTGGTGTCCATCACGACGATGCGCAGCAGGGTCGTGCTGGTCTGGATGCCAAAGACGTTGGTCTGTTCGGTGGACCCGCTCTGGCTGCCCGCATCGAAATCGGGAATGTAAAGCAGGTCGCCGGGGTAGATGAGGTTGGGGTTCGGCCGCAGCTGCCGGAAGTCGGCATTCTCGGCGTAATTGTAAATGACGTGCCAGTCATCAAAGCCATAATCCGAGGCGATGCTCGAAAGGCATTCACCGGGAGAGACATAGTGGGGAGTGGACATGGCAGGGCCTCGGGGAACAAGCTTCGCGTGGGAGCAGCGGTGGGGGCGACGGGGTGTTTATCCGGGTGACCAGAGCGTTTTGTAGCGTCTGGGGAAGGTGATTTTGCAGGATCCGGGCTTGATGCCCTCGACGCGGACAAAACCTTTTCCGTCGAGCGTTCCCTGCCAGACGGTGTTGTCCGGGAGGACGATTCTGCAAAGTTCGCCGGGCACGGGCTTACCCTTTTTGTCGTGCAGTTTCACTTCAATCCAGCTGTACTTTTCCGCCTTTTCTTCTTCGGTTTCGGGCGGCTTGTAGGGATCAACGGGCTGCGTGCCGTACTTGCCCGTGCCGGTTTCGCGCTGTTGCGCCTTGATGGACTCGACCTCGCCGGGATCGGCGGTGTCGGCGTCCTTGGCGACTTCGGCGTCGGCGGAGGGAACGACGGAAACCTCAGTGCCGTCTTGGGGGTCTGGCATGGGAACAATCTCCGGGTGGCTTCGTCAGTTGATCATGGTCAGCGAACCTTTGAGCGTCAGGATGCCATCGGCCTTGACGGTGGTCATGGCGCTCTTGACGTCGGCGGTGGCTGGGGATTCCAGGGTGATGCCAGCGGTGCCCTTGAAGCCGGCCTTCATTGTCGCTTCGACGTTGTAATCCATGGTGGACTTGCAGGTGGTGTTGCCCATGGAGGTGGTGTCGAAGGTGGCGGACGCTTCCTCGGCGCCGATCTTGATGCCGCTCTTGTCGATGGCGACGTAGTTCTTGCCGACCTTCACGGTGACCGTTTCGCGGCCCTCGATCACGATGTTCTTGGCGACGAGGTAATAGTCGCTGGTGGTGTTTTCCTCGTGGTTGGCCTCGAATTTTTCGGCCACGTCGCCGGTGACTTTCAGGCTCTGGGTGCCGACGACTTCCTTGCACTCCTTGCCTTTGACCTTCAAGTGGCGGTCGTTCTTGATCAGCTCCATGTGATCGACGTCGACGATCTCATGGCGCTTCTGCTTCACGTGCTCATACTTATCGTTTTCGACGACCAGGTGGCGGTCGTGGCAGATGTTTTCAAAACGGTCGTTCTTCACGCGGATATCCATGTTCTTTTCGGCGTGGATGAAGAGCTGCTCTTCGCCCTTCTTGTCCTGGAAGCGCACCTCGTTGAAGCCCTGTCCGCCCTTGGAGGAGTTGGTCTTGATCGCGGAAATCGTGGCCATCGAAGGCAGGTCGTAGGGCGGCGTGTTTTCGCCGTTATAGACGCGGCCGGTGATGATCGGGCGATCGGGATCGCCTTCGAGAAAATCAACGATCACTTCCTGGCCGATGCGCGGCGTGAAGAGCACGCCCCAGCGTTTCCCCGCCCAGTTCTGCGACACGCGCACCCAGCAGGAGGAGGTTTCATCCTTGTTGGACTCGCGATCCCAGAAGAACTTCACTTTCACGCGGCCATACTTGTCGGTCCAGATTTCTTCGCCTGCCTTGCCCACGACCACGGCCGTCTGCGGCCCCTGCACGATGGGCTTGGGCGTGATGCGGGAGGAGCGGAAATTCCACTTGTTGGGTATGGCGGTGATCTGGCACAGATAACTCTGGCCGCCGGTGCTGCTGCGGCCGAAACCTGCGCCCATCTCGTCGCCCTGGATCTGGTAGCTGATCGCGGTGATCAGGTACTCTTCCTCGGGACAAATCGGGTGCTGCACGAGCGTGAAGGTGGCGCCGGTGTAGAGGCCGCGAGCCGACGAGGTGCCGTTGGCGACTTCGTATTCCGCGAGTTGCTCCTGCATGCGGACATTGGCGTAGAAGCGGGCATGATCAGGCGTCACATAGCCGCCGGGGAAATCGAAGATTTCGAAGGTGCCCGGATCGTGGGGATGCTCGACGTTCAATGATTTGCCGAGATCGGTCTTGGGATTGAGCGGATCATAATC
This sequence comes from Planctomycetota bacterium, assembly GCA_048498455.1. GTDB lineage: Bacteria > Planctomycetota > Phycisphaerae > WQYP01 > WQYP01 > CALCHA01. The sequence goes on from JBEHXY010000012.1 coordinate 6,924, forward strand.
CGTCAGCGCGTATTGATTGGGGGTGATTTCCGTTCCGAAGACCCAGTTCCACACGTAGGCATCATGCGCGGAGGAGAGGTCGGGCTGGTCGAAGTGCAGCTGCTCGTATCCCTCGGCCGGGCTGTGAGCGGTGGGAACATCGGTAAAGTGCAGCGTGTGCTTGCCGTTCTCGTGCTTGAAGTAAAAGTAAATGCCCTCGTTTTCCATGAGGCGGCAGATGAAGTTGAAATCGGTTTCGCGGTACTGAACGCAGTATTCCCACTTCCGGTAGGTTTCGGTGGTGTCGTTTTTGAAGTCGGTCATCTGCTTGGCGCGGAAGACCGCTTCGATGATTTCCGGAACGGTTTTGTCCTGGAAAATGCGGCAGTCGGCGACGCGCGTGAGGAACCACGTCCAGGGCACCATCGTGGCGCGATACGTGAACACCTTGCGGCTTTCCTTGGACTCATCGACGGCCACCAGGGTGAACTTCGAAATGTAGCCGTTGAAATACCGCGTCTTCTGCTTGGGCAGGTTCATCCGGATGGTGACGTTCTGGCCAAGGATCTTGGCCGCGTCGACCGGCGCCCCTTCGGAGAACAGGTCCAGTTCATACTGGAACAGGCGTCCGAGGGCCTCGGATCCATGCACGTTGAGAAGCAGCAGCTTGTCCGACCCCAGCGGCGTTTCGATCGCCAGCGTACGGGTTTTCGTTGTCCGCATGGTTTCGGTCATGGTTCTATCCTTTTGACCTCGGGCCTCGCCCGGGTGGGTGCTTCACGGGAATACGCGTCGCGGATCAGTCGTAAGCGTAAACGAAATTGCCGTCGGTCGCGGAAATATGGACCCGGTTCAACGGCTTATTGTCCACCATGCGGGCCAGGAATTCCTGGCCAATCTCCGGCAGCATGGTGTTGGTGATCAAGGCTTCCACCATGCGTGCCCCGCGTTCGAGCTCGGTGCAGCGGGTGGCGATAAGTTCAGGCACCGCATCATCATACGTGAAGGGAACCTTGTGGTTTTCCTGCACCCGCTTCTGCACCCGGGTGAGGTTGAGCTTGATGATCTGCTTCAGCATTTCCTTGCTGATCGGGTAGAACGGCACCACCACCAGGCGGTTCAACAGGGCGTCGGGGAAAACCTTCACCATGTGCGGACGCATCGCCTTCTCCAGGGACTCGGCGTCCGGGAGAAGTTCGGGATCCTTGCACATGTTGATGACGACATCCTGCGAGGCGTTGCTGGTGAGAATGATGATCGTGTTCTTGAAATCGATGTCGCGCCCTTCGCCATCTTCCATGTGACCGCGGTCGAACACTTCAAAGAAGATCTCGTGAACGTCGGGGTGGGCTTTTTCGACTTCGTCCAGCAGCACCACGGAATAAGGCCGGCGGCGGACGGCTTCGGTGAGAACGCCGCCCTCCCCATAGCCCACGTAGCCCGGGGGCGAGCCCTTCAGGGTGCTGACGGTGTGTGCTTCCTGGAATTCGGCCATGTTGATCTTGATGAGGTTCTGTTCGCCGCCGAAGAGAGCCTCCGCCAGCGTGAGGGCGGTTTCCGTCTTGCCGGTGCCGGAGGGTCCGACGAGCATGAACACACCGACCGGCCGGTTGGGATTGTCCAGCCGGGCGCGGGAGGTGCGGATGCGCTTGGCGATCATCTCCAGCGCGTGGCGCTGGCCAATGACGCGGCGTTCCAGAACGTCGGCAAGCTTGAGCACCTGCTCGATCTCGTTTTTCGCCATGCGCCCCACCGGGATGCCGGTCCAGTCGGCGACGACCGAGGCGACCGACTGCGCGTCGACACACGGGAAGATCAGCGGATTCTCGCCCTGGAGATCCGCGACCTTCGCCTGCAGCGTCTGGAGTTCCGCCAGCAGCTTGTCCCGTTCCTCAGGCTTCATGGGCGCGACGAGCGACGCGGCCGCCTTCTCAATGATGGTTTTGTCCGGGGCGGCATCGCCCGGCTTGATATCGACGGCTTCGCCGGATGCACGGAGCTTGGAGCGAATCTCGATCACCTTGCCGATCAGTTCCTTCTCCTCGGTCCAGCGTTTGTCCAGCCCGGCCAGCCGGTCGCGCTCGGCCTTGAGCCGTTCGTTGACTTCGGCGGCGCGATTCTTGTGATCGACGCCGACGGCGGTTTCCTTGTTGATGATGTTGATTTCGGTCTCGAGCGCCTCGATGCGTTTGCGCGTGTCGTCGACCTCCGCCGGCACCGCGTGCTGGGAGATGGCCACGCGGGCCGCCGCGGTGTCGATCAGTTTGATCGACTTGTCAGGCAGCTGGCTGGCCGGAATGTAGCGGGCCGAGAGCCGCACGGAGGCCTCGATCGCCTCATCGAGGATCTGCACCTTGTGGTGTTTCTCAAAGGACGCGGCCACGCCGCGCATCATCAAAATGGCCTTTTTCTCGTCCGGTTCGTCAATTTTGACGACCTGGAAGCGGCGGACCAGGGCGGGGTCCTTCTCAATGTGCTTCTTGTATTCGTCCCACGTGGTGGCCGCGACCGTCCGCAGCGTGCCGCGGGCGAGGGCCGGCTTGAGCAGCTGCGCCGCATCGCCGGTGCCCTGGCCGCCACCGGCGCCCATGAGCTGGTGGGCTTCGTCGATGAACAGGATGATCGGCTTGGGCGAGGACTGCACTTCGTCGATGATCGCCTTGAGGCGGTTTTCAAATTCCCCCTTCATCGAGGCGCCCGCCTGCAGCACGCCCATTTCCAGCGAGCGGAGCGTGACTTCCTTGAGCGCCGGGGGAACGTCGCCGCGGGCGATGCGAATGGCGAAGCCTTCCACCACTGCGGTTTTGCCGACGCCGGCTTCACCGGTGAGGATCGGGTTGTTCTGGCGGCGGCGCATGAGCACGTCGACGATCTGGCGGATTTCATCATCACGGCCGACGATGGGATCGATCTCGCCCTTGCGGGCCATTTCGGTGAGGTCCTTGGTGTACTTCTTGAGGGCTTCCTGCTTGCCCATCTGCGCGGGTGCGACGGCGCCCGACGCTTCGCCCGGCGCTGCCCCCCCACCGACATCGCCTTCCTTGGAAACAAGGTCCTCTTCCGGGCTCTTGGCGACGATCTTGGCGAAATCATCGGTGAGCATGTCGGGCTTGATCTTCTCGAACTCGCGGCTGACGGCGTAGAGATAATTCCGCAGCGTGGCGTTCTTGACCATGGCCACCATCATGTGGCCGGTGCGGATCTTGGTGCTGCCGTAGAGGAGCGAGGCGTATTTCCAGGATTCTTCCATGAGGGCGACGATGCGTTCGGAGAAATCGATGTAGGAACCGCCGCCGCCGCGCGGGAGCTTGCCGAGGGCGGAATTGAGATCGGAGGCGAGACGCGCGGGGTTGATGCCGAAGGCGTTGAGGATCTGGTGGACGTCGGTATCCTGGAGGGTGAGGATCTGGTTGAGGACGTGGACGACGTCGATATAGGGATTGCCGGCCATTTTGGCGGCGACGGTGGCGGCTTCGAAGCACTTGTACCCGACGGAGTCCAGCTTCCGGAACATCGTGACCGGTTTGATGTCTGCCATGATTACGCCCTTTCAGTGGCCGCGCGCGGGCGGCGGTCAGTTCTTCCTTCCAGTTCCTAATTCTGCCGCGGATCGAGGATCAGGTTGTCCGCGTCCCGGGGCATCGGCTTGGCCTTGGTCCAGGTGCTCCATCCAAGCCTCCCGCTCTTGCCAAGCTCCGCCGCCGGCACTTCTTCTTTTTTCAAAATCAACTGGACGTCCCACGCCAGTTCCTGACCGACGTAGTTCTTGATCCAGTCCTTCAGGCGCGTCAGGGAATCTCCGCCGGGAAGCATACGCTGATAATCGCGGTACGTCATGGGCCCCATGATCACCCGGAACTTGTACTGGCATTCCCAGATCCGCGACCCCACGATCGCCGTCGAGCCGATCACCCCCGTCCGCTTGGATTCCCCCAGCCGGCAGCGGGAATCCACCGGCAGCTCGATCCACTCGCCCACGAACGTTTCCACCCGCGTCTTGATCTGGAAAAAATCCCCCAGCACCGCTTCCAGTCCCTCGGCGTTGCGCGGGGCCCCGGCAAGCCGGCCGGAGTAATGCAGTTTCGCCGCATCCGGTACGCTGTCCCGGCGGTGGTACGACTCCATCCCCTGCCCGAAGAGCGACGCGACGTATTCCGCGATGCGGTCGGTGCCCTCATGCTCAAACGACACCGTCTGCTGATTGACCGCCCACGCGCGGTAAAACAGCGACACCATCCGGTGGTGGAAAACGTCCATGAACCGCGCGAGCGTGTGGTCGTTGTGATGGATGATTCGTTCGCGGGCGAAATCCGTCAGGTAAAGCGGCAGCGGACCGTTCGGCCCGAACATGCCCATGAAGTTCACATACACCCGCGGCACATTCGTGAGCGCGTCCCCAATCACCCGCCCGATCGGGCTCAGCGGAAAAGCCAGGTAGGGTTCCACGCAGAACCGCACCGGATCGTCGCTGACCTTCTGCGAGGCGCCGATCTTCGGAATGTGGGGGTTGGCGCATTCGACCCGCCGGATCGCGGCGAAGAAGTCGAACGTCGGCGCTTCCTGTTGAAGTTTTAAAATGAGCTCGTGAGCGGCATGAGAGGTGTCCCGCGTCTGAGGCGGGGCATCCGCTACAGCGTATGCCGCAGGCCCAGCCGGGCTGGCCATCGCATTATTTCTCCTCGTTCGACCGTTCGCACCACCGCCTCGGTGAACGAATTAATCGAGACGTACTTGCTGAAAAACCGATCGAGCACGGCGCCCAGCAGAAACACGCCGGTGCCTTCAAAATTCAATTCATCAAACGTCACCGACACTTCCAGCCCGCGCGCAAAGGAAATCGGACCGGGCTTGTTCACCCGCCGGATCACCTGCCGCGTGCTGATCGATTTCACCCCCTCCACCTGCTTGCGGATATGGGTGTAGTCCGCGGCATCGCTCCCGGTCTTTCCTTCCAGCGGGCCGGTGTACAGCCGCAGGAGATCCCGCAGGGCGGTCGCCCCCTGTTCCCCATGCGTGTCGGTGAGCGACAGATAGTTCAAGGTCAGGTGCGAGATGATGCGCCACGCCGTGTCGCTCTCGGCATAACTGGCGCGCGGGGCCGTCGGTTGTCCGGAGACCGACCGGATCGCCAGTACCGGCGCCCCGGCCTCCATCGTGAAATCGGAATCGGCGCGGCCAATGGGCACCGTCAGCGGCAGATCGCGGTTGGTGCAGTAAATCTCCACCGCCAGCTGCTTGAGCTCGGTCGGGAAAGGGGCGTTGCGCGCGTCGACCAGCGAGAGGTAGGTCTCTGAACCCGGATACCGCGTGCGCGTACCGAACCGCTGCTCCTTCGCGGAAGCCACTCGCGGCACCCGGTTGATCGTGTAATAAGCCCCGCCCTCCTCCGCATCGCGGGCCCGGTAAAACGGCATGAACTCCTGCACTGTTTCGTTGCCCGCCCCGATCCCGGCAACCTTCTGCACGCTGAACACTTCAAAATCCAGCGGGCGCGTGCGGTCCGGAATCACCTGGAATTCCGAGAGCTTTTCCGTCAGGTGGATGCGGTCCGCATGCACCGGGAACAGATTCACCGTCGGCGTGCAGAACAGCTCAAAATTGCCGGCTTCGATCGCGTTCTCAATGTTCAGATCGGCCTGGTTCAACAGCAGAATCATGTCCAGCTGCGATTCCGGGCCGCGCTTGAAAGCCGGTTGCAGCCCCCCCACCTCGAATTGATAGAACCGCTGCGGGAACGCAAAGTATTCCTGCAGCAGCCGGTATCCCTGGAAGGAACGGGGACCATAGGGCAACAGCGCCTGGTTTTCATCGTAGCCCACCACCCGCACCGCGCCTCCCGGCGCCCCGGCGCCTGTGCCATTGCCCGGAATCGCTTCGCGCCAGCGAGGCGGCCGCGTGGTCGGCTGCACGATCACCGCGGTCGTATGACCCAGGATCTGTTCATAAAGCCGCGCCTGCACGTCCGGTGTCCCGTGCAGATAAAACTGCAGCGAGTCCGCCTGCAACTGGTTGAACTTCACCGCTGCCGTCGTTTGCAGGCGAATCCGAATCCCCGCCTTCACCCCCGCCAGCAACGCCTGGGGAATTTCCAGCGCCGCCAGTTCGCGCGTGTGGTACTTCGCCTCCGTGATCTTCAGCGGCAGAAGGTTTACATCGTGCGCCGTCACATACGTCGCGGCGGTCTGGTCGCCCTTGCCGATCAATGAACGAATCTGCGTGCCGCGCGCGATCTTGTGTCCCGCGGCCAGACCCGGTTCGTCAAGCTGCGGCTGGAACTGCACCATGCACATCGACGGCGTGGGCGCCAGGTAATGGGGGTAAACCGTCTCCAGCAGCGATTGCGTGAAACGCGGAAACTCGGCGTCGAGCTTCAGATGCACGCGCGCCGAAAGGAAGGCCACCCCTTCCAGGATGCGCTCCACGAACGGGTCCGCACAGGTGAACCCCTCCAGTCCCAGGCGGCCCGCAATTTTTGGAAACTCGCGCGCGAACTCCGCCCCCATGCCGCGCAGATGTTGCAGCTCCAGGTCATAAAAGCGAAGAAGTCGCCTATCCATTCGGCCGGTCCTTCAGCGAAAACTGTCCCGTCTCGAGGTCTACTTCAGTCTTGATGTATAACGGATCAGCGAGCTGATTCGCCATGATCTCCCCCGAAATCTCCAGCGCGATCACGTTGGGAGCCCCCGTTTCCGAGGAGTCCAGCAGTTTCACCGTCAGCCCGTGGCGTTCGAGCCGCGGCTCGAACTGCTGAATCGCTTTGTAAATGCTGCGCTCCAGCGCCGTGCCCGGAAGGCCCGACGCCGTCGTCCCGGTCAGGTCCGGGATGCCGTAGTTCAGCACCGAGGCCGCCACCTGCGTGAAATCCCCGATGCCTTCATCGGGCTGAGGCGCGGGCGTGTTGAGCAGCCACGACAGGTCGCGCAGCAGCGACTCGCGCAGCTGCCTCGGGGAAAAGACGTGCTTTTCCCGGGATTCCCGCGTCTGTTCCGACTGGTCGTCCGTCAGACGGTCCAGCAAAAACGGCTGCAGGCGGTCTCGCGGATTGATCTCGGCCATGCGCTCAGCCCTCCGCTGGAGCGGGCGCGCTCTCGACCGCCGGCGCTTCCACCGGCGCCTGAAGTTCCAGCTTCCGCACTTCCAAAAGCGGTACTTCTGCCGCGTCTGTTGCAAACACCCGTTGTCCGATCCCTAGCGATATTCCCCCGGTGTCCACCCAGTCGGTCTTCCGCGACAGCATCGCCGCCCCATCGCCTGTTTTTTCCGTTCCCGGATAACGCACCGGCAGCAGCGCGATTTTCTGCGCGCCCGCCGCCAGCGTCACGATCGCCGGCAGCCATACCAGGTCCCGCAGGTCCGAGGGCTTCTCGATCGTCAGCTGCGTGATGTGGCTGAATGGAATCCAGTAGTACTTCCCGTCGATCACCGCCTCAAACAGCGGCCCGAACCGCTGGTCGGCATCGGCGATCCACTCGAACGGCTGGCCATTGAGCGTCCCCGCCACGGCTGGCGCCGCGTCGAATGCCTTGCCCCGAAGGTCCGCCGCCGCTTCGTAGTCGCCACTCGAAAAATACTTGTTCGCCTGCACCAGCAGGCTCACCCACTCCTCCGGCTTGCCCAGGATCAAGGGCGTGCGCTTGCCCGCGAAAATCTCCGCCCGCAGGTTCTCTGCCGCCAGCGCCGGACCGCACACCTGCGCCATCAGCAGCGCCTCGGCGTCCTGGTCCGTCACCACTTTCAACTGGTTCACCGCGCGATCCCACTCTCCCAGCACCACCAGCAGCTGAAAGAGAAACACGCGCAATTTCGCGTCGTTGGGCTTGGCGCGCACCTCGTTCTGCAACGCCGCCAGTGCCTCTCTCACCTGCCCCGCCTGCACCAGTTCCTTGGACGTCATCCGGTTCCTCTCGGTTGGCCACCCCGTTGTGCTTGGGCTTTACGCAGCCTTCTGTACACCGCTTGTGACGGGTCGCTCCACGGCGTTCTCATCCATCCTACTTCTTGGGCTTGTAAGGCAGCGTCGGCGTCATCGCCTTGTTCTGGTCGGCGTCCCAACCGGCGCTGCGGCCGGCGTTTTCCACGCTGCCGTCCTGGTTCTGCCGGAAGTACATCATTTCCACCTTGGAATACTTCAGCGTCACGACGTCGGTCGGCCGCTCGGCGCTGGCGGAATGCGTGACGGAGGCCACCTGCACCTGGTGCAGTTTCCACTGCAGGAAGGTCTGCTGCCCCGAGCCCGCCTTGCGCATGACGATCGTGACGCTCTTCAAGATCTCGCCGCTGTAGGCCGCGGCCATCAGCGCCGGCGTCGCCGAGCTGGTGGCCATCGTCACTTCGATGTCGTGCAGGCAGCATTCGCCCGACTCGGAATCCTTGTTGGCGTTGAGCTCCGGCCCGGTGACCCCCACCTTGAACGAGAGCAGCTGGATGTGATCCTTAAAGGCTGCATCGACTGATTCGCCGTTGATCGGCCCCCGCGACCCTTCGATGTACATGAAAATGTCTGTGGAGGTGGTATCGGTTGGCATGACGACCCCGCTTAGCTTGACCGGTCAGCCTGAGAAACGGCGGCTGGCCGCAGCGGCACGCACTGGCGCCGCTTGTGGGAGTATCTGAATCTGGAGGCTCGTGGTGAGCCTTTGGGCGCCAGCAGCGACATTTGCCATCACGGGCCTGCTGGGTCCCCGTACCGCGGAGCACGCTTTCTCGCGAAGGTCTTCCGCTCACGCACGTCACCGCCAACACCGCGGCGGCTCCAAGTGGCCAGCGCTGACACGACCAGAGACTGCACGGTCTGAACCGAAAGCCCTTTTGCCGCAGCTACAAGCCCTCGTGCCGCGGCTACCAGCACCACCGGAGATACGGCAAACGCCGGAACCACCGTGGCAGGCAATCCATCCAGCGACCTTGCCGGATGCCTGGGCCTCGCACCTGGCGGACAGCCCCGAGCATCTTACAGGTGCGCAGCAGCTTGGAGGCGTTGCCCTCGTCTGCCGCCACAGCCGTGTCGCCGGCCTTGGATTGATTCCCATTGCAACCCACCGAGGCCCACGGAGACCCGCCTGCGGGACCTCTCTCAGCACTTGCCGGCATTGGCCCGGAACGCCTGGATAGAAGTCCATCGGCAGGGTCCGGGCGCAGGTTGACCGTGCGCCTTGTCGACGCACGGTCAACTGATGTTCGCACCGGAAATCCGCCAGCCTTAGGCCGTGAATTCCTGGTTTTCTTTGCAATCCCAGCCAGCCTTGACGCCAGCCATGAGCGAGCCGTCCTGCTTCTGCTGCTTGTATTCGCAGGCGATGGCCGTGTAGGCGAACGTGATCTTCTCGCCGATGTCTTCCGAGCAGGAGAGCTCGAAGTTCGTGATGATCAGTTCCTTGAAGGTCCAGATGTAATAGTCGTCCTGCTTGCCGGTCGCCTTACGAACGTAAAGCGTCGCCTTCTGGCAGTGATCGCCATTGCAGCAGTACTTCAGGAGGGTCGGCGAAGCCTTCGAGTTCGACACGGTGAACCCGAATTCCTTCATTTCGACCTTGCCGGCGCCCAGGCCGGTGCCGGATTCCACGCTGGCCTTCATGCTCACGCCGAAGCTGAAGTCGCGGATCTGGAGCAGTTCCTTGTGCTTGGCATCAAGCGATTCGCCCTTGATGGCGTTGCCGGAGCTGTCGACGATCTCAAGAAATGCGTCAATAACGGGCATGGGTGAGTCTCCTACCTATAGAGTATTATTTGGTGGACGCCCATCACGCGTGGGCAAGTTCCTTCCGATTAATTACGCGGCGCGGGCCAGAAAAACCCGCATCATCCGCCTTTCGCCGAAGGCAATTTCGAAACGAGCCGCAGCGATACCGTCAGCCCTTCCAGCTGGTAGTGGGGACGCAGGAAGAAGCGCGAGGTGTAGTACCCCGGGTTCCCTTCCACTTCTTCGACCTTCACCTCAGCGGCCGCCAGCGGACGACGCGCTTTCGCTTCGTCCGACGCACGGGCAGGATCCGGTTCGACATACTGCGTAATCCACTTGTTCAGGTATTTCTCCATATCGCCGCGTTCCTTGAACGTGCCGATTTGGTCCCGAACCATGCACTTCAAATAATGCGCAAACCGGCAAGTGGCAAAGAGATACGGCAGCCGCGCCGCCAGGTTCGCATTCGCCGTCGCATCGGGATCGTCATATTCCTGCGGCTTCTGGAGCGACTGGGCGCCCAGGAACACCGCCAGGTCCGTTCCCTTGCGATGCAGCAGCGGCATCATCCCGTTCTTGGCCAGCTCGGCTTCACGACGATCGGTGATCGCGATCTCCGTCGGGCACTTCATGTCCACGCCGCCGTCGTCCGTCGGGAACGTGTGGCAGGGAAGCCCTTCCACCACGCCGCCGGATTCCACGCCGCGGATGCGGGTGCACCAGCCGTAGCTCTTGAACGAGCGGTTCACGTTGACCGCCATCGCATAGGCCGCGTTCGACCACGTGTACTTGTCGTGCTCGGCGTTGCCGGTGTCCTCTTCGAAGGCAAAGTCCTCGACCGGACTGGTCTTGGCGCCGTAGGGCAGGCGGGCCAGGTAGCGAGGCATCGTGAGCCCCAGGTACCGCGAATCTTCCGATTCCCGCAGGCTGCGCCACGGAGCGTAGTCCGGCGTCTGGAAGATCTTGGTCAGATCACGCGGATCCGCCAGCTCGCGCCACGATTCCATGTTCATCAGCTTCGGGTTGGTCCCGGTGAGGAACGGGGCGTGCGCCGCGGCCGCGATCTGCGCCATGCCGGAAAGGATCTCCACGTCCGGCGGACTGTGATCGAAGTAGTAGTCGCCGACCAGGCAGCCGAACGGCTCGCCGCCGATCGTGCCATATTCCTGCTCGTACACCTGCTTGAACAGCGGGCTCTGGTCCCAGGCCGTTCCCTTGAACTTCTTGAGGACCTTGCCGACGTCCTTCTTCGAGATGTTCATCACCCGAATCTTGAGCGTCTCGTCGGTCTCGGTGTTGTTCACCAGGTAGTGCAGGCCGCGCCACGAGCCTTCCAGGGAGCGGAACGCCTCGTGGTGCAGGATTTCGTTGACCTGTTCGGTCAGCTTGGCATCGATCGCCGCGATGATCGCCTGGATCGTCTTGACGGCATCGTCAGAGACCAGGTTGGTCGTCGCCAGCGCTTGTTCGGCCAGCGTCCGCACCGCGTTCTTGATGTCCTCGCGGGCCCCGTCGCCCTGCGGCTTGAAGTCGCGTTCCAGCAGTTTTTCAAACTCGCTGACTTCTTCGACTGCCCCGGCCGGCGCCGCGGCTGCTTGCTTGAGTTCTTCCGACATCTTAGTTGCCCTCCTGCTTCGGGGTCGACGCCAGTGCCTGGAGCATCGACGGATCCTGCAGCGCCTTGGCGATCAAGTCCTCGGCCTTCGCCTTGCCGTCCATGTACGTCAGCAGGTTCGAAAGCTGCGTGCGGGCGTCGAGCAGCTTCCTCAGCGGCTCCACCTTCCGGGCCACCGCCGCGGGCGAAAAATCGTCCATGCTTTCGAACGTGAGTTCCACCGGCAGGTTGCCCTGGCCGGTCAGCTTGTTGGGAACCTGGAAAGCCACCCGCGGCTTCATGCTCTTCAACCGATCGTCGAAATTGTCGACGTCGATCTCCAGAAACTTCCGCTGCTCCACGCCCGGGAGCGGCTCCTTGGGATTGCCCGAGAGATCCGCCATGACGCCCATCACGAACGGCAGGTTGATCTTCTTCTGCGCGCCGTAGATTTCCACGTCATACTCGATCTGCACTCGGGGGGCGCGATTGCGCGAAATGAATTTTTGACTGCTTGCCTTGGCCATGGGGGCTCCTTCTAAAAGCAAAGGCACGTGCCGGGAGATGTGCGATTTGAGATGTAGAGACTTGAATGGACATTCTAAAATGCGCCCGCCGCGGCGGCAACACATTTTTCAACACCAGCTTACGTTTTTTTGATTGCGAACCTCATGTGTTCGCCCCTGATGCCCATCCTGTGCGGGCCGGCTATCCGGTTTGCTCCCCGGAATCGCCGATGAAAATGTTGATCCGATCATTGGCGTCGGGCGCCAGATCCTTGATCAAATCCACGAAGCTCATGGTCACCAGGCGCTTGGCCCGCCGCATAAATATCGGCACCGGACTGCCTGGTTCATATTTCTCGTAATAGTTGCAAATCTTGTCCAGTACACGGATTACGTCCTGACGACTGGTCACTTCACCGGCCAGCGCCGCGGGCCGGGCAGCCGGGGCCGCGCTGCCGCCGCCCGAATCGTCGCCGCCGCCGTCGACCGCGCCCCCCAGCGCGCCACCGCCCGCATCCCCCGCCGGCTCCTCGCCGATGCCCCGCTTGGCCAGTTCCCCGTCGATCACCGCCTTGATCTGCCCGAGCAAATCGATCACCGGCATCACGTCCGGCCCGACGCCCGCGCCGATCTTCTCCCCCAGCAGGCCATCCATTTCCTTCAGCCGTGTCCGTGCTTCGTCGATGCTGGTCTGCGTCTCCAGCAGGTCCTCCGTCGACGTGTCTTCAAACGCGGCGTTGATGATCGCCATGTCCGGAGGCGGCGCCGCCGATTCCCCGGGCTTGGGCGCCGGCGGCGGAATATCGCCCCGCGCCACCTGTACGTCGCGGAAGCTGAAACGCCCGATCCGCTTCTTGGAGTTCGTGAGGATCGCTTCCCGAAGCCGCGGAATGAACTTGTACATGTCGCCGCCCAGCGAATTCCCCGCCAGGTTCTTCAGGATGTTCACCCGGATCGTCGGGTCGTTGTTGTCCTCCGGGTCCAGCTTGGGATAAAAATGTTCCCACAGCTTTTCCACGAATCCCTTCAGGATGCTCACGCCGTCCCGGAAGCCCGGCAAGCCGTCCTCCTTCAACAACGCGATCGTCAGAATCATCGCCACTCTTAAATCGCGGGTCCGGTCAAACAGCGCCAGGCCGGCGGACTTCACCTCCGACCAGTTCGGTTCTTCGCCCGGTTTCACCTCGTCGCCCATCACCGATTCAGGGGTGCCCTGGGCCAGCTTCTCCAGCTCGAAATACTGCGGGTCATATTCCACCTCGGCGCCCGCCGGGGCGTCTGCTGAGACTTCGCCCAGCAGCTTGTCAAGATCAACTACGCTCATGAAAACTCCACTACTTCCGGGGAATGGGCCCGCGGCCCCTGTACCTGTCGTGCCTGCACGATCGACCAGCCGCCGCCTTACCGCGACGTCAGCGCCCGCCGCGTCGACGGGCCCGTGATCACCGCCATGAAGTCCGTGTCACGGATGTTCGACGGCCGCACGCGCGCCAGGATCGTCGTCTTCGACACCTCAAATTCCATGTTCGTCAGGCCCAGATTCTTAATCTGTGCCAGCAGATCACGCAACTGGTTCAGATAATCCAGCGCCTGGGCGTTCTTCGGATCCGCCTTGTCCTGGCCTTCCAGCCATGCACGGAACCCTTCCGGCGTCGCCTTGCCGTCGGCCTCGGCGGAGCTGCTGTACGCACGCCACACCTGGCCCAGCGTGTTGCGGATCGTTCCGTCCTGCGCTTCGACCTTCTGCTGGCCCTTTTCATCCAGCACCGGGTTGCCGTTTTCATCCGTCAGGGTCTTCTGGAACAGATGCTGATACGCCGCCACGGTCGGGAACACCGGCTGGTAGGGCAGCCGGTTCGCCGCCACCTGGTTGTCTTCCGCCGTCGGATTGAGCTTCAGCGGAACGTCATCATACAACGCACGGCCCACGAGGAACTCGACCACTTCTTCGGTCCGCAGACCGCGGGCGTAGATGCCGATCTGCCGAAGCTGATCCAGCAGCGCCCCGGAGATCGCCTGCGAGTGTTCCGGCGAGAACGACTGGACGTCACGCGGAATCACCGAGCCCTGCGAGCTCGACGGGTTGTTGCCGATGCCATGGGCGATGATGTCCAGCACGGAAGTGCCGGGGCCCTGGAAATCAGCGATCGACAGCACGCTGGTGGAGTTCACCGTCAGGATGACCGACGTGCTGTTCTGATCGAATTCCAGTTTGCCGAACGTCGGGTTCAGGTCCGAGCTGCCCGCAAAGGCCGCGATCTGCACGCGATCCGACGGCGTGGCGCCCACGAACTGGTTCACCACCACCTTGCCGATCACCTTCAGGGCGCCCGTCCCGGGGAAGCCCGCGACGATGTCGGTGCCATGGTCAAGCGTCGTCGTCGTGCCATCGGACAGCAGCACCTGCGATGCCGGACGGTTCAGGATCGTGATCGTCTGGTTGGTGCTGCCCGCATCCAGCGTCAGCTTGCCCAGGGCCGCGATGTCGCCGAGCACCATGTTGTGGTTGTTCGTGCGGATCACCAGGTCGCCCGCCTGCGGCCCGGTGCCGAAGACCGACAGCTTCTGGCCCCGTTCCATGAAGAAGTTCGTGCCCGGGAACAGTTGATCCGGACCGGCGCCCGGCGGCAGCTGCAACAGCGACAGCCCCGTCGACGGCATCAGCGAACCATTCAAATCGATCAGCAGGTCGCCCTTGTGGGAGATCGTCGCCGTCGACGGCACAAAGGTCGTCAGGCCCGGGACCGCATCCTCAAAGATCAACGTGCCGGCGTAGATGTCGCCGTCAAGGATCACATCATGGGCCGAGGAAATGTGCACATTGCCAAGACGCGCGCTCGAAGTGCCCATGCGGCCCACTTCGATCAGCGGTTGGCCCGACAGGTTGGTCGTCTTGACCAGCAGATCCTCGCCCGAGCCCCCGGCATCGATCCCGCCTTCACTCCCGAGCCGGATGCCCCCGGTGCCGCCGGAGACCACCGTCCGCGGACCATTCACCAGCAGCACGTGTTTGGGAGCCACGATGTCGCCGCTGGCCTTCAGGTTGGCGCCCAGCACCGTCGTGGCGTCGTCCACGATGTTCCCGTTGGTCGCCGTCAGGTTCGCCGCAATCCGCGCCGCGCCCGTGTGGTGCAGCGCGATCCGCGTCGTCGTGATCGGCGAGTTGTTCACGAAGTTGATGCCCGTGCTGCTGAACCCGCCCGTCGTCGTCAGCAGACCCGTCACCGTCACCGATCCCGTCGGCACCTCAAAGGTGATGCCGCCGGCGCCGCTGACGATCTGCTGGTTCACCACCAGATCGCCGCTGGTCACCCGCAGCTTCACCGCCCCATCGTGCGTGACCAGGCCCACCACCGAACCGATCTTGCCGATCGTCAGGCTGGTCGTGTCGACGAAACTCAGCGGGCCCGTGATGTCCGCGGCCAGCTTCGACACCTTGTTGTCGTCAATGATCGAGAATCCGCCCGTGCCGTGAAGCACCAGGGTCCCCGCCTTGATGATGCCGTTGGTCTGGTTGACGCCGGCCCCG
>JBEHXY010000013.1:0-21520 GCA_048498455.1 Planctomycetota bacterium
TGGCTTTTCCGCCCGCTGGTTCTCGCGCAGCCGGCGGTAAATGTTTTCCACGTCAATGATGGCGTCATCGACGACTTCGCCGATGGCGATCGCCAGCCCCCCCAGTGTGATTGTGTTGAGGGTGAAGCCGAAGCGGTCCATGATGATGACGGCGGCCAGCAGCGAGAGGGGAATGGCGGTCAGTGAGATGGCCGCAGTGCGGATGTTCATCAGGAACAGGAAGAGCACCACGGCGACGGGGACGCCGCCAAGCATGAGGGCGGCGCGGACGTGCTCCAGCGAGGCGCTGATGAAACTCGCAGGGCGGTCGAGGCCGGGGTGATAGTCGATTTCCTCAGCCTCAAAGAGCTTGGCCAGACCGTCGAGCTTCTCCTCCTAGGCCCGGGTGACCTCCATGGTGTTGGCGCCGTACTGGCTGGACATGGTCAGCAGCACGCCGGGCTCCCCCTGGATGAGGGCGTCGCCGACTTTCATCTCTGCATCTTCCGTCACCTTGGCGACGTCGCGGATGCGGATGCTGCCGCCGCCCTGGTTGTCCACCACGACTTTCCCGAGCAGCTCGGCGGTGACCGCCGGCGTTTCCGCCTGGACGAGGATCCGCTGGTTTTCTGATTCGATGAAGCCGGCGCCCCGCACGCCCATGGCCTGGCGCGCCGCGGCAATCACGTCCTGCACGGACACACCCTTGGCCTGCAGGCGGCCAGGATCGACCTGGATCTGCAGTTGCCGCACTTCGCCGCCATAAGTGCTGCACTTGGCCACGCCGGGCACCGAAAGCAGTTGCGGCTTGAGGACCCAGTCGGCAAAGGAGCGGAGCTCCATGGCGGAGCGTTTGTCGGAGGTGATGCCGATTTTCAGCAAATCCATCGTGGAGGAGGTCAGCGGCTCCATGCGGGGCGCCTTCACCCCGGCAGGCAATTCGCCCGCGGCTTCCAGCAGGCGTTCGCCCAATGCCTGGCGCGCCTGGAAAATGTCGGTCCCGTCGGTGAACGTCGCCGTGACCACCGAAAGACCCTGGATCGATTCGGACCGCAGCGCATCCAGTGCACCAAGTCCATTGACCGCCTGCTCGATCGGCCGCGTCACCAGCAGCTCGACCTGCTCGGGCGTGAGCCCCGGAGCTTCGGTCTGTACCACCACCTGGGGCGGTACGAAATCGGGGAACACGTCCAGCTTGGCGCGCTGTGCCACATAAATGCCGTACCCGATCAGCACGCATGCCAGGACGATCACCACCCCGCGGAACCGAAGCGAAAACTCAACGAGGGCCTGAAGCATGCGACCTTTCTGGCGTGAATCCGGCGGCAACCATCGGGTTATTCGCCGCCGGCAAAGACCTTGAGTTCATCGGAGAGAATCACCGCCGCCCCGGTGGTCACCACGGTTTCGCCGGCTTTCACGCCCTGGATGACGAACCAGCCATCGCCGTCGGCGGAAGGATGTTCGAGGGCGACTTCCCGCCGCTCGAAGGTCTCCTTGTCGGCCGCGACATAGACCCACGCCTTGCCTTGGTAGCGCACGATTGCCGTTCTCGGAACCACCACGCCTTTAAGCGCCTCGCCGCCGGAGGGCACAAATGCCACCACCGGCGTACCTGGACGCAGTGTGGTGTCGCCCTCCGTCGGGAGACGGAACATCAACACGGGGTCATGCGTGCGCGGGTCGGTCGCCGCCGCCGTACCGATGCGCACGCCCGCCAGCGGTTTTGCGCTCCCCATCGGCACGATGCGGGCAGTCTTGGCCGCAGGGGAAATGTCTTCGCCGATCGGAACGTTCACCGCCGCCAGCGCGTGGTCAAAACGGGTCACGCGCAGGATGGCCTGTCCCGCTTCCACGGATTCGCCCGGATGCACCAGCACCTCCACCACTTCGCCGCCGCGGCTCACCGTCAGGGGCGACGACGCAAGCTTCACCTCCAGGGCCTTGAGGGCGGCCTTGGCCAGGTCCGCCGTCTGGGTGGCCCCTGCAAGGTGCGCTTCTTCCGTCCGCACCTTCGCCAGCGCTTCCTGCACGGCGCGATCGGAGATGTTCTTGTCCTGCTCGTTGAGGGCTTTCAGGCGATCGTACGATTCCCGCGCCGCTTCCAGCGAGGCGGTGGCGGTGCGCATCTCCGCATCGGCGCTGGCCGCCTGCGTCTGCAAAGTGGTCCGCTGCGTGGCCATGGCCATCTGGTCCGAGGGCATCACGCGCGGTTCGAGCGTCCCCACCACCGTGCCATCGGCAAGCGTCTCGCCAATGTTCGGCCAGCTCCTTCCTTCAGCGCCGGCCACCGTCCCCGCGACCTGCGCCCGGACGGTGAACGACTCGCCCGGATCCTCCTGGATCACGCCATACAGCCGCGCTTCGGGCGTCAGCGTGGACGCGCTCACCTCGTCGGTCTTGATGCCCGCCTGCTCCACCTGCTCCGCGGTCAGCTTCACCTTGGCCGCGTCTCCTTCGGCCGCTGCGGGTTCTGAAGCGGCAGCCGTTTCGGCGGGAGGCGTCGAGGAATGCCGCAGCATCACCACCGCTGCCCCCGCGGCGAGCCATCCCAGCGCCGCCAGCAGACCGAAGATCCACACCCACCGGCTCTTCATGGCGCTTCGTCCTTGTGTTGAATCGCTCCCGGCGTGGCATTTGCCGGGGGAGCTTTCTCGCCGCCGTCCCATGGCCGCTCGATCGCATCTTCCACCGCGCCGCGCGCCGCCTGCGCTTTGCGCACCGCATCCAGCCGCAAGCGGGCCGTCACCGTGTATTGCACTTCAAGTCCTGTTGATGTCAGCCGATCCCCCTCGCCCGCCCGCACGGCGCGCTCCCCCGCCTGCCATTGCTCGTGAAGGAAATCGACCTGCTCCTGGGCATCATGCAGCTCCACCAGCGCCGCCTTGTAACGCGCTGCCGCCGATTCCATCTCCGCCACCACCTGCGCCTGGAGCCCGACGAACTTCTGGGCCAGCTCCGCGCGCCGTCCGATCGCCTCCGCAACGGCCCCGCCGTTCTGGTTCAGAATCGGCAGCGTGACCGACAACCCCAGCTCCCACTTGTTCTGCCCCTGGTCAAAGGTGTAACCCGGCCCAAGGTGCAAGTCGGGATACTGCCGCGCCAGCTCCAGACGCAGCCCTGCATCGGCCGCCGCGTATTCCGCCAGCGCCCGGCGTACCGCCATGCGATTCACCAACCCCGCCGTCTGAAACGACTGCGTCGCCGTATCCAGCGGGGGAAAGCTGTCGAGCCCCGGCCACACCATTTCCGTCCCGGCGAGTCCGGCCGTCGGCACCCCGATCGCCGCGGCAAGTTTCGTGCGTGCGTCGGCGACCAGCCCCTCCGCGGCGCGCCGCGATTGCCGCGCCGTCAGCAGGTCCACACGTGCGGTGTCGACCTCCGGCCGGGCCGCTTCGCCCGCCTGCAGCCGCGCGGTGATCAGCCGTACATAGCGGTCGCGCGTGTCCACCTCCCGTTCCCACAGCCGCGCCTGCTCCATATCCAGCAGATATTCCGCAAGGGCGTCCCGCACGCGGCTGCGCACGCGCCAGGCGGTGTCTGCCACATCCAGCCGCGCCGCCTCGGTCAGCGCCCGCGCCTGCTCGATGCGCCGCGCACGCTTGCCCGCCGTCTCGATGGGAATGTCGAATGTAAAACCCACCGTCCAGGGATTCACGTCGCCGGGATTGGAGGAAAACTGCGGAGCCACGGAAACGGACGGGTTCGGCATTTCACCGGCGGTCACTTCGGCCGCCTGCGTGGCCACCACGTGCGCCCGCGCGGCCGCCAGATCCGGATGGAGCAGCACCGCCGCCCGGGCCAGCGAATCAAGGTCCCAGACCTGCGCGGCGGGCTGCGTCGCCGTCTGCGTTGCGGGCGCCGCGGCCGCCGGCGCACGCGCCGCCACGATCACGCGCGGATCCAACAGCGTGCGGCTCATGAAGGCCGCCTGGGATTCCTCTGGTTTCAGCGGCGCCGCGCGGTAAGCCACGCACCCCGCCCCGGTGCAGACCGCGAACATCAACATCCCCCGCTGGACGCTGCGCAGGGGTCCCGCGCCCATGGGCCGCCTCGCGCGCTCTCCCGCCCCGCCACGCGTTCTGCATGGACTCGACCGCCTGCTTCACTCGCCGCCCACCACGGCCAATCCGAACGTCTGGCCACCCTTGCCGTCGGGCACCGTGCAGGGCATCAATGCGTGATGAACCTTCAGGTCCACCGCGATCGTCCGCGCCCCCTTCACCGTCGCCGGCGTCTGCACCGCTTCATACTTGTCACCGCCGGCGTCCTTCACCACGCTTACCGTCCCATCGGTCCCGTTGGCGGTCATGGCGTAGCCCAGCGTCGGGTCGAACGCCACGCCGTCGATGCCCTTGCCCACGGCAACCGTCGCGATCACCTTTCCGCTCTCGGAATCCACCACCATCAGCTTCTGGTTCGCACAGCCGGAGAACAGCCGGTGGTGCGCCACGTCTATCGCCAGGCCCGAAGGACCGTCGCCCGGCGCGATCGACCAGTGCGCCAGCACCCGGTTGGCCGCCGTGTCAATCTCCACGATCTCGCTCTTGTCTTCCACGTTCACAAACACGTGGCCCGCCCCGTCGGCCACCGCGTATTCCAGCGTGCCGCCGACGGCGATCGTCACCGGATCCTTGTCCAGTGCCGCTGGATCAATCACCGTGATGTCGCCGCCGGAATGGTTGATCGACAGCACGTGCTTGCTGGCCGGATCGAAGATGATCGCATCGGGGTTCTTGCCGGTCTTGATCGTCTTGGTGACCTTGTAGGTCTTCAGGTCGAACACGCTCACCGCGTTGTCCCGGCCGTTGGAGGCAAACCCCAGCCCCTGCTCCATCGCCAGCGCCACGCCATGCACCCCGTTGGTTCCGGGAATGTCGCCCAGCACGGTCCCCTTGTCGATGTCCACCACCTGCACGTGCGTGCTCCGCGGCACATACACCCGGCGGGCGTCGGTGTCGACGCACAGGTAATCCCATCGGCCGTCGCCGCCCAGGGGCAATGTCTTCAGCAGCTTCATCGTGCCGCCGGAAGTCTTGGCATCCTGCGCCATCGCCAGGGGCGACACGACGCTCAAAGCGGCCATTAACAAGGGACCGATTCTGCCGGGGAACATCGTTCGCATGCTTGCTCCGTTCTGCTGCCGATCCATGAATAAGCCGATAGTTCAGCAGGGGTTGATGAAGGCAGCATGAAGAAACTTTCCGCTTGCCGCGGCAACCCTCCCCGGGGCTTCGCTGCGCAGTCAACGGGCGCCGGGCTACAATAAGCGCGCCGCGATTCAGCACACGGCCGCGGCATTTTCACGGAGCCGTTATGTCCTCCCGGTGCATACGTCCAGTGCTGGCAGTCATGCTCCTGGCGTGCTGCTGCGCCGCCACCGCCAATGACAGCCAGCTGCGCGCCCAGCGGGTGATTGCCGCGGACCAGAAAGCGGTCGCCGATGCATCGGTTGCCGTCGATGCCGCCGCCAAGGCCCTGAGCAGCGCCACCGAAAAACGCCTGCGCGACTTCGACCATTCCCCGGAACTCAAGGCCGCACAAAAGGCCGTCATCGAGCGCTCGACGGCCGTCGAAGCCGCCCGCAACGCGGTGTTGAAGGACCTTCGGGCCAGCCCTGCTTTTGAAGAAGCCTCCGCCAAGCGCGCTGCCGCCCAGGCCAAGGCAGATGCCTTGAAAAATCAGCCCGCCTCCATCGAGCGGGACAACGCACTGCGCGAGATCAGTCGCCTCGATGCCCTGATCAATGCCCTCGAGGATGGCGCTCTTCAGGCCGACCCGACGCTGAAATCTGCACGCGAATCCCTGATCGCCGCCACCGCCGCACTCAAGGGATTGAAGGACAAGTTTGTCGCCGATGCCCCCAATGACCCGGAGCTCACGCACCTCCGCAAGGTCCGCGAGGACGCCCAGCAGCGGCTCACCCGCGCCCAGGCCAAACTCGAGACCGACCGCGCACGTTACGAAGTCCAATCACTGCTTGGCGATTGACCTCACGGCGGGGACGACGGTGCAAGCCCCAGCGGATCCTCCAGCGGCCCGCGTGCCTGCGATGCATAATCCGCAAACCATGCCGCTGTCGTCGCCCCATCCCCCTGCACCGGATAGCCCGCATATCCCCACGCCGGCGCCACGAAAGCGCTGCGGTCCGTCAGCGTGATGCTGGTCGTGCCGCCGCCGCTTCCGCCGAGTGCCACGTCCGCCGTCGCCTGCGGCCGCGACACGTGCGTGCGACTGGGCAGCCCCTCCGGCAACGAAGAAAATCCATCCACCACCGGCAGCGATCCATCCCCGGTCAGGGTCGGGTTCCCTTCCACCGTGGCATCGCGATAGGCCGCGGTTTCCGCCGAAAACACGTTGCGAATCCGCGCCCCGCCCAGCGTCAGGTTGGCCCCCACCAGGAACAGCATCGTCAGCAGCAGCGGAATGACCAGCATCAGCTCGATCTCCGCCGTACCGCGCCGCCGCGATCCCTCCCTGCTGCCATGAATTCCACCGGCCCGCATCACGTGCCTTTCAATGCAAAATCACCTGGTCAAGCGCCTCGGCATCATCGCCGGTGACGCCCGCGTCGCGCAGATACGCGCCCAGCTCGGAATTGTCCGGAAGCGCCAGCCCCAGTCCATCCACATAGCTCAGTTTCGATTGCCAACTCCAGCCGCCCACCGTCGACAGCCGCCACGCCCGAGGGCAGGCCAGAAACTCCCCGTACCCATCGCCGGAGACCACATCAAATCGCTCGTCCCCGCCGTAGCCATTGTGGAATTCCATCCAGTTGAAAGTCTCGGCCTGCGCGATGCCCACAAGCTTCGTCGACGGCTTCCCGAAGACCATCGTCAGCAGCGGCTTCGCGGCCGTCTGCTCCCGTTCCCGCGCGGCGGCGATCACCGAAAAACTCTTCAGCCGGTCCGCCTTGCCCATCCCGCGCGACGGCGGCACGGGATTCTCCGGCGGCGTGATCTCGTAAGGCCAGGGACGCGCCACCATCTCGTCCGCGATCTCCGGCGCTGCCGACTCCGCCGCCTCCTCAATCACCGCCCGCGCGATCTGTGCGGCCAGCCCGCTGTACATCGCCCGCAGGTATTGCTGCTTGCCTTGCCCGTCGAGAAACCCGCCGCCCAGGTTCCACGGATCCGCCGTCACCAGCGCCCCCAGCACCGCGTTGGAGACCCCCGGCATGTTCATGGAAATAATCTTGTCGCGCACCGCGACCGTGGCGCTCGCCCGCAACCCTTCCTTGGCCCAATCGGGAATGGGACGCAGTTTGTAAGTCGAAAGCACCATGAACCCGCGCCCCTTCCCCAGTTCCTGCAGCACAAGAAACCGGCCGTTGCTCACCGCCGCCACCCACGTCCGCACCGCGAACGGCCGCGTAAAGCGATCGAAGAATTGCGCAAAGCTGCTCAGCGCGCTGGCCAGGGCCCGCACGCGCCCCGTGTAGGCGGCCGCATGCTGGTTGTACACCGTCGCATCCTGCCGGTAAGCCGCCGGAGCGCTCGCCGGTGGCGTGATCCGCGGCAGCACCGCCATCCACTGCTGCACGCCCGCCGGACTCAGCTGCGAATCCACCAGCCGCGCCGGCAGCCCCCTCACCGGCGTGGGCTGCAGCCCGCGCATCTGCGCCAGTTGTTTGGCCAGCTCGTCCCGCAGCTCGTCAATCTTCGCCATGTACTGCGTGTTGAGCGTCTGCTGGTCCGACCACACCCGCGCGCTCACATATCGCTCCAGCGGAAAAGCCCACGAGTGCCCCCATCCGCCCGCCACGTTGCAATTCACCGTGAACGACCCCTGGATCTCCGGAAACTGTGCAGCCACGCTTGCCGGTATCGGCGCCAGAACATCCGGGTGCCAGATTCGATTCTCCAGCGTGTGCGGGTTGATCGGATCGATGCTCACCAGCGGAAACAGCCCCGCCTCCGCCGCTTCCACCGGATAGGTCATGCGGATCGAATCCACATGCAGGTTCACCCATTCCGGTGTGTCGGCCGTCTCCACCGGCGTGGTCACATCGGCCGTCCCGGATTGCTCCGGGTCACGTCCCACGCGGGCCAGCGTGACATCCGTCCCGTGGAAATCGGCGATCGCCTGCCGCTGCCTCTCCACCGTCCCCACCAGTTGATCCGCGATCTCCGATTCCGTCTGGAACACCTGCGCCTCGTGCGCCTGCATCTCGGCGTCGACGGCCTGCGAGGTCGCCGGCTGTGTGCGGTCCTCGAAATCCTGCAGCACCGCGAGCTGCGCCTGCAGGCTCGCCAGGATCACCTGCAGCATCGCCTCGTCTTCCGGCGCGCTCGACCACTTCGCCACCAGCTGCCGCAGCCCTTCGCCGTTGGGCCCCGGGGGTCCCGGCCTGCCCGGGTAATTCGCCGCCCCGCCGCCCACGTAGGTGTCGTTCACCCATTGCAAGGCCTCCGCCGCCTGCCGCAGCGTGGTCTGAAAATCCTTCGCGGCCGCCGCATCCGAAAAGGAGAGGTCGCCGGATTGGGCGATCACTTTCGCCAGCGCGTCCTGCGTCTGCGCATATTCCGAATCCGCCTGCGCCAGCAGCCGCTGCAGGTTATTCCGCTGCTGCAGGTAACGCGGGTCTTTGCCATCCAGCATCGCCTGCACTGCCGCCTGTTCCGATTCCAGTTCCACCCGCACGTTCCGGTCCGCCACCGGCACTGCCCGCCACACCGCTTCCGCCGCCGCATCCTGCGCGATGATCATGTTCTGCGCCGCCTCGGCGTTCACCGCCCGCGCCATCCACGTGGCGCTCGCCTGCGCCGCCGAGTCCGCCGCCGTCTGCACATGCTGCCGCCGCGCGCTGTACTCCGCCGTGTTCCACAGCATCGCCACCGCCGCCACCAGCACCCACAGCGTCAGCAGCACCAGCACACTGATCGCCCCCCGCCGGTCTTCATGCATGCGCCTCAGCACGCCCATCGATCACCCGCAATCCTTCTCACTGCGGCCACCCGTTGTCATTCGTCTGCGCCTCGCGCCCATGCGACAGCGTCACCACCCGCGACGCCGTCAATGTCAGCACCCGCCCCTTCACGCCCCCGGTTTCGCCCTCCCCGCCGATCAACTTGTTCACCCCCGGCACCGTCAAAAGAAACGGATAAGTCACCGTCACCCGGATCTGCTGCCCCCGCGCCCGCGCATAATCCGCAGGCTCCCACCCGGTGTCCGGCAGCACGGCGCCGTCATCGCCCAGCCGCTCCCACGCAACCGTCGCCCCGTTCTCCGCGTACGTGTACCGCCGCCCGAACGACGCCCCACCTTTCCCCTGCAGCATCCCCAGCCGTTCCAGCGCATCGCCCACCAGCCCCCCGTCCGCCGATTCGTTCGTCGCCAGCGGCGACAGCGGCGCCAGCGCCATGTACGCGCTGCGCCGCACCATCACCTCCCCCTCGATTCCATCCACATCCGGATCCAGCGGCAACGCCGTCATCGCCGTCCGCGCCGCCGCCTGCGCCGCCCGCCCCACCACCAGCTTCGCATTCACGATCAGCGCGTACTGAACAAAAATCGCAATGATCGTCAGCAGGATCGGCAGCGACAGCAGAAACGTCACCGCCACCGTCCCCCGGTCCCGTCCCCGCAACAGCTCCGCATACCGCCGCAGCCACCTCATGCCCGTCCCCCCAGCCGCACGCCCATCACCTGCACCACCAGCACGCCGATCGCCAGCGGCACCGCCATCGGCACCGCCAGGCTGCCCGCCCCCTTGTCCTCATGATCGAATTCCAGCCGCCCCAGGTAAATCGCCTCCATCGCTTTCCACGCCGCCCCGCGCGCGAACCGGTTCAGCCCGCCCGCTGCCGCCAGGTTGATCACCGCATACACCACCGCAACCGTCAGCGCCACCACCAGCACCGCCCCCGTCTGCGACAGCCCCAGCATCGCCCCCAGCGCCGCCAGCAGTTTGATGTCCCCGCCGCCCACCCGTGCCACCACCATTCCCACAATCCCCACCGCCGCGCACACCCCAAACCCCAGGACGCTCTGCGCCGGTCCCGGCGCCGCCAGCCACCGGACCGCCGCCTCCCAATGCGCCCGATCCGCAATTCCCGCCGCCCCATTGAGCCCCAGCCCCAGCAGGATCGCCACGTACGTCAACCGGTTGGGAATCCGCGTCGTCCAGGCATCGAACAATCCCGCCAGCCCGCACACCACCACCGCCAGCCACCCCACGAACCCCCCGCGTGTACCGTGAAGTGCCACCGTGCATAACAGCGTCGCCACCGCCGCCCCGCACAACAGCCCCGCCCACGTCCCCGCCCACGGCACCCCCCGCCGCCGTTCCCGCGCGCCCCCCGGTCCCCCGCAATCCTCCACGACCGCTGCTTCCGCGGACACACCCATAAACGCTCCGCCCCGCCCCGCCCCGGCGTCAGTTGTTGTTCTGCGAAAGCGTGTTGCTCTGCGTCGTGAACCATTCCGAAATCGTGTGCCGGAACGCCAGCAGCACGATCAGGATCGGCAGCGCGATCACCGCCAGGATCAAGATCTTCTCCACCGACATCGCTCCCCCCTCGTCGCGGTCCAGCTGCTTGAGAAACGCGCCCAACCGCTTCAACTTCACCATGACATCGCTCCGCATCAGACACCTGCTCGCCCCACGCCCTCAACGCCCCTATGTTACATGTTGCGCCCCCCGTTTCCCAACCGTCACCCGAACGGCAACCGAATCACCGCGAAAATCCGCTCCCCATACGTCCCCACCATCCGCGTCAGCATCGGCACCAGCAGCGCCAGCGGAATCACCACCAGCGCCAGCACCAGCATGTACTCCACCGACGACCCGCCCCAGATTCTCCTGCGCCGCCGCAAGGAGCTGTACGTCCGAGAATCCATCGCCATCTCCTCCCTCGGTCCAGACACACACAATCGCGCTTCCCTTCCCATCCGATCGGGTACCCACCCCCTCCTCCTTCTCTATTTTTTCTTTTTCGTCGGCGACTGCAACTCCTGCACCCGCGCGGCCCACGAATCCGCCTCCCGTTGATCCTTGGCAATGGCATCCCGTTGGGCCACCAGGTGGTCGTCATACTTCATTTTCATGGCAAAGTCGTCCTTGAGCTTCTGCAGGGCCGTCCGCGCTGTCTTGAGTTGCCCATCCGCCGTCTTGACCGTGTCGTCCATCGAAAACGCCGCCCCTTCGATCTTCGAGACCACCCCATCCGCCTCCAGCGCCCGTTGCGCAAGGTCCTGCCCGCCCCCTTTGGCAGCCCGTTCCGCCGCGTCGGCCCGCGCTTTGGCGTCGGTATAGGCTTTCTGCGTCTGGAGCTTTGCCAGCACTGCGTCGCGCGCTGCCTTCGCGGCGGCAAGGGCATCCTCGAACGCCTTCTGCGCGCGGGCATACTCCGGCGACTGCTCAAACAGTTCCTGCCGATGCTTCATCATCTGATCCAACTTGTCCTTGTCGGCGTTCACTTTGTCCTTTGCCGCCTGCAAGTTGGCTTGCGATCCTGTCAGCGCCGTCCCGTTCTTCCCCGCGCCACCCGTCGCATCCGCTCCCCAGGCGGACATGGCGGCGCACAGCGTGGCAGCCACCGCCAGTGACCCGAAAAACCCCTTCATACCCACCTCTCTTTTTGGCAGAACCGCCGCAGCCACCTTAACATCGACATATGCTTGAAGGCAAAATAATTCGAATGAGGTCTCAGGCTCCCGCACCGTCCTCCAGCATTCTCCGCGTGTGCTCCATAAATCCCGTAAGCCCCTCAAACTGCACGTGCCGCAGCAGCTCCGCCGACGCCCCCGTCCACTGGGCCGCCGCCTCCTCCCCCTCCACCGTCGCCTCCGGCACCCGAAAGATGTCGTTGATCACGTACGTCTGCGTCGCATCGTCAAAATCCACCTCCGAGATCGTCGTCACCAGCCGCCGCCCGCTCGCCAGCCGCGCCGTCTGCACGATCACGTCCACCGCCGACGCCACCTGCCGCCGCAGCGCAAACAGCGGTATCCCCACGTCCGCCATCAGCGCCATCGTCTCCAGCCGATGACACGCGTCCAGCGGCGTCGACGCATGCAGCGTCGTCAAACTCCCGTGATGCCCCGACGTCATCGCCTGGATCATGTCCAGCGCCTCCCCGCGCCGCACCTCGCCCACCACCAGCCGGTCCGGCCGCATCCGCAGCGCCGTCACAAACAAGTCCCGCACCGTGATCTGCCCCCGCCCATACGCATCCGCCGGTCGCGCCTCCAGCTGCACCACGTGCGGCCGCTGCACCTGCAGCTCCCGCGTGTCCTCGATCACCACCACCCGCTCCCACTCCTCAAACGCCCCCGTCAGCACATTCACCAGCGTCGTCTTCCCCGCCCCCGCGCCGCCCGCCACAAGAATGTTCCGCCGCGCCTTCACACACAGCGACAAAAACTCCAGCGCCATCGGCGTGATCGCCGCCCGCTCCAGCAGAAACTCCGGCGTCCCCGTCGCCCGACCAAACCGCCGAATGTTGATGTGCGTCCCCGCGCTCGCCACATCCCCCAGCACGATGCACACGCGTGACCCATCCGGCAGCCGCCCATCCAGCAGCGGCCGCTCGTGCGAAAGCGTCTGCCCCACGAACTGCGCAATGTTGTTCGCCGCCGCCTGCACGTCCGCTTCGCTGTCGAAACGCGCCCGCGTCAGCTCCACCCGCCCGCGCTTCTCCACGTACACCCGCTCCGCCCCGTTCACCATCACCTCCGTCACCTCCGGATCCCGCAGAAACCCCAGCAGCGGCGACAGGAAAAACTCCAGCGCCGCCTCAAACGCCACGTGCGTGCCCTTCCCGACGGCGACGTTCGGCGCCGCCTCCACCGCCGCCGGCGCAACCGCCCCCGTCAGCCCCCGTCTTTCCTCTTTCGTCTTTCGTCCTTCGTCTTTCATCACGGTCTCAGCACATAGCAAACACTTCCCTGCGGCACCGCCCCCAAGGCCGATGCATCCAGCACCGCCTTCCCGCCCGTCACCGTCCCCACCTGCAACCACACTCCCGGCGTCGCGCTCGGACCCGTCGCCGCCACCGCTCCGCTGCTCCCGCCCTCCGCCGGCCCCACCGTGTACACCACCCCCTTCTCCGGCAGTGCCCCCTTCGCCACCACGATCCAATCGCCATCCTTCAGCAGCATCCCCACCGCCGCCACGTCAAACGCCGCCGGCCGCAAAATCTCCGCCTTCTTCTGCGCAATACCCGCCTTCACCATCTCCGCCGAAGGCATCCCCGCAATCACGGCCGCAAGCCCCTTCTTCACCGCCTCCGGCACCGCCGCCGGATCCAGCCATGGCACATCGTCTGGCTTCTGCTTCGCCAGGCTCGCCAGCGTCGCCCCATACACATCCCCCACCTCCGGCCCCGCCACCTGCGCCTCCGCCTTCAATATCCGCTGCAGCAGCACCCCGCGCACCACGATGTCCAGCGCCTCCGCATCACGCAGGCGCTCCGCCGCATCCACCCCCCACGTGTCCCAGTTCCTCCCATCGATCCGCTTGAGCTCCTGCGAAAACGCCTTCACCACCTTCGTGTGCGGCGCGTCCACCGGCTCCTCCGTCAGCAATCGCAGCGGCGGATCCACCAGCACTGGCACCCGCTTCGCCGCATCCTTCGCATCCAGTGCCTGGAAAATAATCGTCACCTCCCCCTTGTCCTTCTGATCCTTGGTCTGAAAGTTCGTCCGCTTGATGTCCCCCATCACGTAAAATCGCCGCCCGTCCGACCGCTCCATGTACTGCAGCTGCGACAGCAGCGGGTTGGTCAGAAAATCGCCCAGCGTCGAGTCCCACGTCCCCGGTGCCCCGTTGTCTCCCACTGCCGCCGAAAACCGCTTCAGGTGATCCACGTACGTCCCCAGCCCCGCCTTCAGTGGCGAGCCCGGAAAATCTTTCAAATAGCTCGCCACCAGGTCCGCACGCTTCGCCGCCTCGCCCGCCGTTGCAGGCTCCACCGGCCCGGTCTGCCCCCAGGCCCGGCGCCACGCCTCCGCGGCATCTCCCCACACCGTCTGCCGCGCCGCCACCTTAAAATCCGCCGCCCGCGGATCGTTTGGAAACCGCTTCACAAATTCCTCCAGGGCCCGCCCCAGCGCCGCCGCAGACGTCGTCTCCGCACGCAGCGACTCGATCGCCCCCGCCGCATTGCGCGCCTGCGCGAACACCTGCTGCCCCTCCGCCAGCTTGTCTCCCAGCGCCGCCGCCGCCGCCCGCGCGTCGGCCTCCAGCGCCGCCCACCCCCGGATCGTCGCCAGCCGGTCCGCCACCGTCGCCAGCTCCGTCCGCGCCGCCGGCACACTCATCCCACCCGGCCCGATCGCCTCCAGACGCCCGGCC
Organism: Planctomycetota bacterium; assembly: GCA_048498455.1. GTDB lineage: Bacteria > Planctomycetota > Phycisphaerae > WQYP01 > WQYP01 > CALCHA01. Next base: position 14,279 of record JBEHXY010000013.1, read on the forward strand.
AGCGTCCCGATCTCCTTCTGCGCCGCCGCCGACGTCTTCCGCCGCGCATCCTCCGCCATTTGCTTCACGTTGAAGCTCGCCGACGCCAGCTTCCCCTCGGCGTCCCCCCAGCTCAAATCCCCCGCCATTTTCGCCTCGTCCGCCGCCCGCTGCAGCGAATCCGCCGCCGCCGCCAGTTGATCGTCCGTTGCGTCCCCGCGCTCCAGCACCTTCCCCGCCTCCTGTTGCGCCGCCGTCATCGCCGCCACCAGCTGATCCACCACCCCGCGCTGCCGCGTGTACTCCTCGTGCAGCCCCCGCGTGTGCCGCATCGCCGCCACCACCGACGAATCGCTCAGATACCCCTGGTGCTCCCTCTGCAATTGCTCCACGTACGCATCCGCCGACGCCAGATCCCGCGCCTTGTTCGCCTGCTCGATCTTTCCCGCCCACCCGCGCGCCGCCTGCGTGTGCTCATACATCAAAAAGCCCACCACCACCGCCGCGCCCACCACCACCGTCGCCGCCGCCGCACCCGCCAGCTTCATCCGGTGCGCCCGCACCGCCGCCCGCTCCCGTCCCTCGCGCTTCTCCCGGTAGCGCTTCTCCAGCTCCGCCGGAACCTCCTCCTCAAACGCCGTCAGCCGTGCCCACGCCGGCTCCAGCTCCTCCTCTGGCGCATCCCGATCCAGCAGCGCCCCAAACGCCTTGCTCGCATCCCGAAACCGCTTGCGGTTCGCCTCCTTCTTCTCCGCCTCCCCCAGGAACGCCACCACCGGCTTGATCTCGTCCACCAGCGACGCCGAAACATCCGCTGCCCCCGTCCGCTCAATCACCGCCCGCCACCGCGCCACCAGCGTCCGGCACATCGCCACGTCGCGCGCTGCAAACGCATCCCGCAAAGGCTCCACAATCTGCTTCAACTCCCCCTCCGCCGCCGCACGCCGAAACCGCGCATCCGCCTCCGCCACCGCCCCCGCCAGGTCCCCCGGCACCGGCTCCAGCCACGGCGCCCCATGCACCTCTTCCATCAGGTCCCGGATCCGCCCCTCATCCTTCGCCTTCATCGCCTGGTGAAACGCCGTCGGCAACTCCTTCAGCCGCGCCCGCTCAAAAAGCCGCACATCCTTTTCCCAGCTTCCATTCGCCCCGTCCGCCGCTGCGATCTGCCGCAGCACCGCCAGCCGGTCCCGAACCGCCCCTCGCGCCAGCGCCAGCCGCCGATGCTTCGCCAGGAGTTCCTCCACCCCCGCCCCATGCGAATACGCCTCGTTCAGCTGCGTCGCCCGGTCCATCTGCAGCGCCGGCGGCACCGCCAGCCCGTTGTTCTGGCAATACTCCGCCCACGTCTCCGGGTCCGGCAAATCCAACGCCGCCACCAGGTCCAGCAGGTTCGGCGGCTGCTCCGCCAGGTGAATCGCTTCCGACCGCAACCCCTGCTGCAGAAACGTCGAGCATTGCCGCAGCCGCTCGTTCGCGCTCACGCACAACGCCGCAAATTCCTCCGCCGCCCGCACCACCTGGTCCGTCACCTGCTGCGGCAACCCGCCCCCGGACCCGCGAAGGTCCCTCAGAAACTCCACCACCCGCTGATAGTCCGCCATACGTCTCTTTCCTCGATGCCTTCCGCTGCCCGGCAGGGGGGTCACTTCGCCCCGGGGAGGGTCTCGCTGGCCCCTCGCGCACTTCTCCCCAATCCTATCGTCCCCACCCGCACCCCGGACACCATCACCGCGGCCTCAAATTGCTCCAGTTGCTTATACCCGTCGATCGCCTGATTGTAACGGGCCGCCCGCTCCAGCAGCCGCGCTTTCTTCCGCTCCAGTTCGTCCCGTGCCGGACCCAACGCCCCCGCCAGTTCCCCATCCACCCCCTTCGCCTCCTCCTCCGCCACGTTCAACTCCGCCAGCGCCGTCGCCCGCTTTTCCGCAAACGTGCTCACCACCTCCCCAAACCCTTCTCGGAATATCAGCTCGAACGCCGGCGTCGCCTCCGCATCCTCCCCCGGCCGGCTGATCTCCACCACCACGCTCCCCGCCACCCCCGGTTGCGTCGCCGCGCCCCCGCCCTCCGACACCGCCTGCTTCCATCCCTTGGGCAACCCTCCGATCACCACCGTCGCCCCCTCCGGCAACGCCACCGGCGGTTTCAGCGCCGCCGTCTCTTCCACAAAATCCACCGCCCCCGCCTTCCACGGCTCAAACCCCAACGCCACCACCCCCCTCCCCCCGCTCATCCCCGCCACCGTTCCCCCCCGCAGCCGCCAGTACACCGTCCCCGCCGCCTCCGGATGCGTCAGCAAAAACCCCGCGTTCCACTCCACGCTCACCTTGTCCCCGCTTCCCCGCACCGTCGCCGCCGTCCAGGCCGTCCCCTCCGGCGAATCCGCATCCTGCCACTTCACCAGCACCGCCTTCTCCTGCGACACCGTCCGCATCGTCCCGCGCGCCCCCTTCGCCACAAACGGACTCCCCCCCACAAGCGCCACCTCAACCCCTTCCAGCTTCCCGCCGGGCACCGTCCACTCCTGGTCCGGATCATGCATCCCCGACCCCGCCGCAGGCGCTGCCATCTCCCCCGCCAGCACCATCCGCGGCAAAGTCCCTGCCCCCGTCGCCGGCGCCACCTGCGGCCCCACCACCACCGGCTCCCGCGGCTCCACCCGCTCCACCCGCTCCGCCGGCACGCTCGCCGCCACCTTCCGCGTCGCCACCGGCTCCGGCAAATCCCCCGGCCCGTTTCCGTGATAAGCCCACCACACCATCCCCATTCCCAGCCCAATCGCCCCCAGCGCCGCCACGAACAGCCCCACCACCTGCCGCCGCCGCCGCGCCTCCGCAATCCCCGACGCCCGCCCCGTGATCTCCTCCAGCATCCCCACCTCCACCTTCTTCGCCCGCCGCCGCACCGGCACCACCGGCACCACTTCCTCCTCTGCCGGTAGGGGGGTCGCCTCCTCCTCCGCCGCCGCCGCCTCTTCCTCAGGAACAATCTCCTCCCGCTCTGCCACCGGCGCAGACGCAGCCGCCGCCACCACGACGCCCACCGCCTTCTTCGCCCCACCTCCAACCGCCGGCCGACCCCGTCCCGTCCGCGCATATTCCACAAACGCCCCGCCCGGCGCCGCCCCCAGCGGCTTCGTCAAATCCAGCACCAGCCCCCCGTTCGCCGCATACCGCATCCCGCTCTGCGCCGCCGGCGTCCCCGCCAGGCAACACCGCCACAAGCACGTCGCACTCGTCGGCATCGTCTGAAAATAAGTGTGAAACGTCACCCCCCACCGCATCTCCGCCGGCAACAACGCAATCGCCTCCCCCATCAGCCCCAGCATCTCCTGCCCCGGCCCAAACACCACGCACACCGGCGTCCCCCCGCCCGCGGTCCCCCCTCCGCCCGCCACATACAAATCCGCCAGCCGCCCGCCCCACCCCGCGTCCCCCGTCACCTCCTTCCAACGCCTGCACACCCCGCCCTCATTCCCCCCGCCCATCGGCAACACCCGCGGCCCAATCGCCCCCACCGTTCCGTCCCACCCCTCCTTCATCACCCCCGCCTGCTGAAGCATCCACGCCGGCCCCCCGCGTGCCATCTCCCGCGCCCCCACCACCACATGATGCGCAAACGCATTCGGCCGCTGCGTGTGATCCACCCCCGCATCACATGCCCGCGACAACACGTGATAATTCACCCCCGCCACGTTCACCACCCAGTGCGCATACCCCACCGGATTCCCCCCGCTCCCCGCCCCCTCCACATGCCGATACGCCGACAAACTCTCCAGCCGCTCCCACAACCCCCGCGGCATCTCCTCACTCGCCCCCACCGTGCAAAACCCCCCGCTCCCGCGCTTCACCCCCTCCACCGCCGACGTGTAATAAAGCTCAAAACCCATAACACCCCGTCAAAGCCCCCTCCCCAAAACGACATTTGTGTCCATTCGTGTTCATTTGTGGAAAATTTATTTCCTTGTCTTCCCCGCGATCAGCCCCTTCGACCACCGCGCATAACTATAAAGCAGCGGCACCGTCACCCACCGCGGATGCACATCCTTCGGCTTGATCAGCAGCCCCGCCCGATCCCCATACTTCTCCGGCGAATGCCCCAACGCACTCACCGGCACATACACCACCTCCTGCGAAAAGTCCTCCGCCGTCGTCACCACCTCCGGCGACAACTCCAGCAAAAGCCCCCGCAGCGCCCGGCTCACCCGCTCCACCCGCTCCATATCCATCGCCGCCAGCCCCTCCGCCGTCGCATTCCGCAACACCGGCTCCTTCACCACATCCTCCCCCTCCAGCAGCGGCCCCCAGATGTCGCTCTTCCCCACCAGCACCAGCAGCGGCTTCTCCGTCTTCTTGTACGCCGACAGCCCCAAGTGCCGCCGATACCGAATCGCCGCCTCCCCCAGAATCGTCTCCTGCCGCACCGTCTGCATCGGCTCCACCACCTGCGGATCGCTCGACACCCCCTTCAATCTCCCGCGAAACCGCGGATCCTGCGTCGGATCCATCAAGAACATCAGCACCTTCGACCGCGTCAGATGCCGCGTCACCGGCGAATTCGCCGTGTCCTGTCCCACCGAAAAATGCTCCCCCGCATTGTCATACAAACACACAATCCGCCCCACCCGCGCCCGCTGGCTCACCAAGGGATGCCCCTGCCCCGGATGCAGCGTGAACAAAAATGGCTTGGGCAACTGCGTCTCCTGCCCGTTCAGCGGCACGCTCCGATAGTGATCCCCCTGCGTGTGCGTCTTCTCCAAAACCACCGGCGTCTCCGGATCCTCCGGCAGAAACAATGTCTCCTCATACCGATTCAAAATCCAGTTCGCTTCCTTGTCCCCATCCGCAAAAATCACTGCGAAATCCCGCGCCAGATGCCGCCGTAACTCCCACGTCATCGCCGCCAGAAAATTGCTCTTCCCCGCACCCGCCGCCCCGATCAAGCTGATGAACGTCACCTCGTTCTCCACCAGCACCCGCGGCACCACCAGGTGACAATTCGGACACGCCAGCGAATGACACACCATCCCCCGCGCATCAATCGCCTGCCCCTCCAGGTTAAAATGCGTTGGCAAAAACCGCAGCGCCTCCTCCTTCAACACCGAATCCCCCATCAAGTCCTCATGCTGCGCCACCCACAAAATCTCCTCCGGCGCAAACTCCTTCCAGCAATGCGGACACGTCACCCGCGACACCAGCGGCACCGCCCCCTCCCCCTCCACCATCCCCACCCCACTCCCATCCATCTGCATATTCACCGTCACGCCACACCCTCAACATTCTGGAAACTCGAAACTTGAAACTTGAAACTTGAAGCTTGAAACTCACACCACCGTCGTCCCCCACAACCCCTCCACACTCGTCGCCGCTTTCCAATTCACCCCATCCACACTCACCTGGTGAAACCGCGATACCCCGCCGCTCTTCACCTGCCGCTGCAACTCCGAAAACTCAAACGGCCCGCTCGTCTTCCCACGCAACCGCACCCAATACTTCTCCCCACCACCACCTCTCGCCGGCGCCGCCGCAACAGGCGCCGCCACCTTCTGTGGAACCGCCACCCGCCCAGCACCCGCCGCCACTTTCGGCGCGATCGCCCCCGGTGGGGGGGTAGTCACCTCCGCCGTCATCCCACCCCTCCCCAACTCCGCCAGCACCTCCCCCGCCGCCTGATACCGCTCCTTCACCCCCTTCGCCATCAACCGCGCAATCACCGCGCTCAATCCCCCCGGAAACCCCGGCAAAACCTCTCCCACCGCCTCCGGCATCGTCCCCATCGATGCATGCCACATCATCCACTTGCTCGGCTGCGGCTCCTTCGTCGTGTTCCCCTCATACACCCCCGGAAACTGCCCCCGCGCCCCTCTCCTTCCCAGCGCCATCTCGTACGCCATGTGCCCCAGCGCATACAAATCCGTCCACGGCCCGATCTTGCCGAACTCGCTCGACAACAACTCCGGCGCCGCATACCGCACCGTCGCCAGCCCCCGCGTCCGATTCGCCGCCACCACGCTGGCCAGCGAAAAATCCGTCACCTTGTAATTCCCCAGCCCATCCACCAGCACGTTCGCCGGCTTCAAATCCTGGTGAATCAGCGCCGGCTCCAACCCATGCATCGCCGCCAGACCGCTCAACACCTGCTCCATCATCCGCCGCACCTCCCCCGGCTCCCCCGCCCCCTCCCCAATCCGACCCTCCATCGTCTGCGGCGCATGCTCCATCGCCAGCCACGGATACCCTTCCGTCAACCCCATCCCATAAATCGTCACCACATGCGGATGCACCGCCAACCGCGCCAACACCCCCACCTCGTTGAAAAACCGCTCCCGCGCCACCCGTCCACTTTCCCCCTCGGCAATCGGCGGCAAAACCTTCAACGCCACCACCCGCTGATGCCCCCCCGGCAACCCCTCCTCCGCCCGATACACCGTCCCCGCCCCCCCATCCGCAATCACCTCCCGCAACACAAACCGATCCAACTGCTTCACAAAATCACCTTGTCACCTTGTCACCTTGTCAAACCCCCTCTCCTTGTCTCCTTGTCTCCGCCCTCATCCCTGTTCATCTGTGGCTAATTCCCTCGCGCCTTCACCGAAACAAATTCTACCAACCCCGCCCCCATCCCCTCATCATCCAGCTTCCCCTTGCTCTCCATCAACCGCGTCAACGCCCGCCGATCGTTCGGCCCCACCGCCGGCAACTCCCCATTTCCCCCCGCCAGCAGCACCCGCAACCGCACCCACGCCTTCCCCGCTCCCGCCTTGTCCCCCGCCTGCTCCAGCCGCCACGCCGACCGCATCAACTCCCCCGTCCCCGCCGGCACTCGCCCGCCCACCTCCGCCCCATCCACCCACGTCACCAGCTTCCCATACGCCCCCGCATAGTCCGCCCCGCCCGTCCCCCCAAATGGATCCACCACCACCACCGCCACCAGCGCGAGCATCATCAGCACCACCAGCGCCAGCAGCAATTTCGTCCGCCCCCCGCCGCTCGTGGCCACCCCCTCCACCGTCACCGATTCCACCCGAACCACCGTGTCCGCGCTCAGCCGCACCCGGTCCTTCGCCCGCAACTTCACCTTCCCCGAAATCCGCTCCTCATTCACATACGTCCCGTTCGCCGACAGATTCTCCACATAAAACGCCCCCTCCCCACGCGAAATTAACGCATGCTCAAACGAAACCCCCGCCCCCGAAAACCGCACCGCACTGCGCGCACTCTTCCCCAACACCGTCTCCGGCCCACTACACCGAACCTCCTC
>JBEHXY010000014.1:0-21487 GCA_048498455.1 Planctomycetota bacterium
TACCAGCGCAAGCGCCAAGTCCCCACCTGCCCGACCTGCCGCTACGACCTTCGCGCCTCCCCCCTCCGCTGCCCCGAATGCGGCACGCCCATTCCCTCCCAGCCGCGCCCGCCCCTTTTCATTCGATGGCCCGTTCGCCTCGACCAATCCCTCCGCCGCCACCCCCCCATCGCCACCCTCGCCTGCTTCCTGCTGACCCTGTTCCTCGCCAACATCCCCTCCACCACCACTTACCTCCCCCCCAAAACCGCTCCCACGTCCTCTTCCCTCCCCACCTCCAACCACCCCATCACCATCCTGTACCCCCTCGGCACCCTCCTCACCGCCCCCGACTCCCCCCTCACCGGAGATCCCCAGGAACGCACAATGCAACTCGAGGAACTCCTCACCACCATCGACGCCCCATCGTGGCGTATCAACGGCGGCGACCTCTGTTCCACCCACCCGCTCCCCAACGCCCTCCTGATCACCGCCCCCGCCCGCCTCCACCCTCAAATCCACGCCCTCCTCAGCCACCCCCACCCACAATAACGCGATCCTGCCCGCAATCGGCAACAGCCGATCCAAGGCGCGCACAACCTGGCAGCACTTCGGTTTGAAGTGCGGCTAAAATTCTTTCCCCAACCACTTTCCCTCCAACCACTTACCCGAAATACCACCCCCACCGCGCGCGCACAAAGTGGGCGCGAGCTCCATAAACAGAAGGAGCCCGCGCCATGACCCAACCCATTCGTGATCATTTGTGCAATTTGTGGACAACCCCCGTCGCCGTCCCCCCACCGTCGTATTCGTGGTCGTCGCCTCCACGCCCTCCGTCTTCCATCCCTCCGCGCCAAATCCTATGTGCAAGCACCCGCCCTCCAACTAGCAAAAACCTTTGGCCGCCTCGAGCCACCTCTCCCAACACACCAGCCCACAACCACTTACAACGATCGCAAAATGGTCACCTGTCCAAACACCTTGGCCACCTGGCCAACCACCCGTTCCTCATTCACAATTCACTATTTCCCATTCCAAGCTACACTACCCCCATGCCCTCCCAACTCCGCGTCCAATTCATCCACGACTGGCTCACCGGCTTCCGCGGCGGCGAAAAAGTCCTCCTCGAACTCGTCCGCCTCTTCCCCAACTCTTCCATCGCCACCCTCGTCCACCTCCCCAACGCCACCCACCCCGAACTCGACTGCCGCGTCTCCTCCACCTCCTTCCTCCAGAAATTCCCCAACGCCCCCACCGCTTATCGCAACTTCCTCCCCCTCTTCCCCCGGGCCGCCCGCTCCCTCAAGCTCGACCCCACCGCCGATCTCCTCTTCTCCGTCTCCCACGCCGTCGCCAAAGGCATCGTGGTTCCCCCCGGCATACCCCATCTCTGCTACTGCAACACCCCCATGCGCTACATCTGGGGCATGGAAGACCACTACCTCCACCGCCTCTCCCCCAAACGCCTCGCCCTCGCCGCCGTCAAACCCTACCTCCGCCGCTTCGACAAAAAAAACCACCACGTCACCGCCTTCATCGCCAACTCCCAGAACGTCGCCGACCGCATCCGCCGCATTTACGACCTCCCCTCCACCGTCGTCTATCCCGGCATCGACGAATCCTTTTACACCCCCCCACCGCCCGCCGCCCCCCGCAACGGCTACCTCGTCGTCTCCGCACTCGTCGGCTACAAACGCATCGACCTCCCCATCCTCGCCCTCCGTGACACCCCCACCCGCCCGCTCACGATCATCGGCGCTGGCCCCGAAGAACCCAAGCTCCGCGCCCTCGCCGCCAATGCCCCCCACATCCAATTCCTCGGCCGCGCTCCCGACAACCTCGTCCGCCACCACTACCAGTCCGCCAACGCCTTCCTCTTCCCCGGAGAAGAAGACTTCGGCCTCACCCCCGTCGAAGCCCAGGCCTGCGGCATCCCCGTCATCGCCTACCGCGCCGGCGGCGCCACCGAAACCGTGCTTGACCCAGCGCAATCGAACGCCCCCACCGGCCTCTTCTTTCCCCAGCAAACCCCTGAATCCCTCCGCACCGCCCTCGACACTTTCGAAAAATCCCGCGACACTTTCACCCCCGCCGCCGCCCGCCAAAACGCCCTCCGTTTCACCTGGTCGCTCTTCCACCAGAAAATCCAATCCCTTGTCGACCAAACCCTCGCCTCCACCTGACCCCTGCCCCACCGCAGCCCATGGCTTGCCAGAACGCTCCGCAACCCCGCCTTCCCTCGCCCGTTCTCCTTTCATCGCTCTCCGGGAGGCCATTCCATGAACACCCGCCGACGCTTCCTCCTCTCCTTCCTCCCCCCTTTGCTCCTGGTCGCCTGCTCGCGCAACGAATCGCCTGTCGCCGCCACCCCTGAACCCGCCGGCGCCTCCCCCGGCAGCGCCCAACTCCCCTCCGCGGCCGCCGATCCCTCGCTCCCCCAGCCGCACGCCGCACTGCCCAACGCCGCGCCCCTCGCCCTCGCCGCCTCCGGCTCCCCCGGCCACCGCACCCTCACGATCACGCTCACCAACACCACCGGCGGCGAGATCCTCGTCGATCGACAACTCTCGATCCTCCTCAAAGTTTCCGCCACCGGTGGCGACGGTAGCGCGGTTGCTGAACAAATTCCCGACACCGAGACGGTCCGCTCCCTCCCCGCCGAAGAACGCGCCACCCGCTTCGTCAACATCCCCCCCGGCCAGGCCCTCTCGCGCACCATCGACCTCGACACCGGCTTCAAACAACTCTCTTTCTTCACCTGGGCTCACGCCGACACCCCGAACCAGGCAATTCACGGGGTAATCGTCGGCGAATCCCTCCGCCGCCTCTCACCTGACGACCATCCCACCGCCCTCACCGTCCACTACGGCAACAGCCGCAATGGCCTGCACCAGGCCCTGGGCCTGTTCACCGGCGACGAAGCCCTCGGCCTCTTCAATACCCCCCTCGACGCAACCCTCTCGCCCCTCCCCAAGGACTGGTGATTCGAAGTAACCATTGTCGCCCGTCGCTCGTCCGCAAATTCGGCCTACCCCCGCCCATCCGCACCCGGATTTCTCGAGAATTTCAGCCCCAAACACCTTCCCCCCGGCTCCCGAAAAGTCCTACAATCAATCCATTCCTGTCCCCCACCAGGAGGCCCATCCATGCCCAACGACTACACGCCCAACATCGATTTCCCCCGCACCATGCCCGCCGACGCACGCCCGCACCCCAATCCCCCGGAAGACATCTCCGAGCACGGCCGCCAGGGCGAACCGATCGTCTACGGCCCCGACGGTTCGGGCGAAACCCCCGAAACCGACGACGAATCTCAGCCCGCCCGCGGCGCCGATTAACCGCGCCTGCGCACCGCCAAAAACAATGCTGGGCCCCACTTTTGCCTCCTGACATCGCTCGTGGCAATCCCGGATATTGCCAACGCATCTTGTCGCCCCTCGCGCTGCTCCGTGGATGCACCACGCCTTGCTCAGGAGAACCCCATGAAACCCCAGCTCAAACCACTGAATGAACAAGTCATCGTGATCACCGGCGCCTCCTCGGGCATCGGCCTGACCACCGCCCTCTCCGCCGCCAAGCAAGGCGCCAAGGTCGTCCTCGCCGCCCGCTCCAAAAACGCCCTCGACGAAATCGTCTCACAGATCCAGGCCAACGGCGGACAGGCGCTCGCCGTTGAATGCGACGTCGCCGATCGCGCCGCCGTCGAAAACCTTGCCCGAGCCGCCGCCAACCAGTTCGGCCGCATCGATACCTGGGTCAACGACGCCGGCATCTCCATCTACGGCCGCCTCGACGAAACCTCCGACGAAGACGCCCGCCGGCTCTTCGAGACCAATTACTTCGGCCTCGTCAACGGCTCCCTCACCGCGATCAACTACCTCAAACAAAACTCGAATGGCGGCGCCCTCATCAACATCGGCTCGGAAGTCTCCGACGCCGTCGCCCCCCTCCTCGGCCACTACTCCGCCTCCAAGCATGCCGTCAAAGGCTTCACCGACACCCTTCGCCTCGAGGTCGAGGAAATCGACGACCTCCCGATCTCCATCACCCTGATCCAGCCGACCGCCGTCGACACTCCCTTCCCGCAGCACGCCAAAAACATGATGGAGGACGAACCCAAGCTGCCCAACCCCATGATCGATCCCGAAAAAGTTGCCGACGTGATCCTGAAGGCCGCCGTTACGCCCACGCGCGCGACGCGCGTCGGCGCCATGGCCGTCCTCAACACCGTCGCCTACAAATTCACCCCCAAGCTCGCCGACAAGATGGCCGCCAAACAGGAAAAAAACCTTCACTCGCACCAACCCCCGCGCAACCCCGACGGCGCCCTTCACCGCCCGTCCGAATCCTCCGGCGTCGCCGCCCAGACCCACGGCACCGGCCCCAAGTAAATTCCTCGCCGGCCCCGCCGCGCTCCCCCGGCGAGCGATGCGCCCGCGGAAGGTTCACCGTCGACAATCGTTCCCGCCCCACCGGCGAACGGCGCTTCTGGCTTCAGATTTGTTCGTAAGTTCCCGCCAGCGGCCGTCCCTGCTTCGCTACGCATGTCGTCCGGTTTACGAACGCCGCCTTGTCCTGCTTTCGGAGTTCCCCATGAAACCGCAGCTCAAACCGCTGAACGAACAAGTCATGGTCATCACCGGCGCTTCCTCCGGCATCGGCCTGGCCACTGCCCGCTCCGCCGCGCAGCAGGGCGCCAAGGTCGTCCTCGCCGCCCGTTCGCTCGAAACCCTCAACGATATTGTCAACGAGATCAAGGCCGCCGGTGGACAGGCGGTCCCAGTCATGTGCGATGTCGCCAGCCGCGCCGACATCGACAAGGTCGCCCAGGCCGCGCTCGCCGCCTTCGGCCGCGTCGATACCTGGATCAATGATGCCGGCGTCTCGATCTACGGCCGGGTCGACCAGACCAGCGAGGAAGATGCCCGCCGCCCATTCGACACCAACGTCTGGGGCGTCTTCAACGGCTCGCTCGCGGCGCTGCCGATTCTCAAGCGGAATTCCAATGGCGGCGCGCTCATCAATCTGGGCAGCGAAGCCTCTGAAGCCGTCGTCGCGCTGCAGGGCGTTTACTCGGCCTCCAAGCACGCCGTCAAAGGCCTCACCGATGCGCTGCGCGTCGAAATCGAAGAGGTCGACCAGGCGCCCATCGCCATCACGCTGATCCAGCCGACCGCCGTGGATACCCCTTACCCGGAACATGCCCGCAACTACATGGACAAGGAAGCCAAGCTGCCGACCCCGATGGTCGATGCGCAGAAGGTCGCCGACGCCATTCTGGAATGCGCCGTCACTCCGACGCGCTCGAAAAAAGTCGGCGCGATGTCCGTCATCAACACCACCATCGCCAAGATCGCCCCCTCCATCGGCGATAAAATGGCCGCAAAACAAGCCACCCGCCAGCAGTACGATGAACGCCCGCGCAATCCCGAAGGCGCCCTCCACAACCCTTCCGAATCGACGGGCGTCGTCGGCCAGACCCAGGGCACCGGCGGCCGCGAAGAAAAATAAACGCCGCCACTCCGTCCACGCGCACGCGCCCCACCTTCCGCAACTCTTCGGAGAGGTTCACACCTATGTTCAGAGTTCTTTCATGCCCGCTCGCCCCTGCCCGCTGACTTCCTGTCCGGAGCCGGCGCTTTGGCCTGCCGCGATCATCCGGCAGCAAGGTCGAAACGCAGAAATCCAAAATCCCCTCACCCCACGGTCTCGATCCACCCGCCACCCAGGACGCGCTCTCCCGCTTCGGAATAACACACCACCGCCTGTCCCGGAGTGATCGCCAGCACCGGCTCGTCGAACACCACCGTGAGCTCGTCCTCGCCGCTCATCACGGCGGTCGCCGGCAGGGGCTCTGAGTTGTAGCGCACCTTGGCGCGGCAACGCAGCGCCTCCGCAGGGCCTTTGCCCTCGCCTGCCAGCCAGTTCACTTCCCGCGCGGTCAGCCGCCGATGCAGCAGCGCCTCCTTCCCGCCCACGGTCACCGTGTTCTTCTCCGCATCAATGCCGGTGACATAGATCGGATAGCCAAACGCCAGCCCCACCCCCTTGCGCTGCCCGATCGTGAAATGCTGATGCCCCGCATGCGCGCCCACGACGTTCCCCGAGGAATCGACAAAGCTCCCCGCACGCACGCGCTCCGGCGTCTTCTTCGCCACCAGCCGCGCGTAATCGTTGTCGGGCACGAAACAGATTTCCTGGGAGTCGGGCTTGTTGAACACCGGCAAGCCCAGCTCCTGGGCCAGCTCCCGCACCTTGCTCTTCTCCATGTCGCCGATCGGCAGGAGCATGTGCCCGATCTCCCCGCGCGGCACCCCGAACAGCACGTAGCTCTGGTCCTTCTTCCCATCGAGCCCGCGAAGCAGCATCGCCTCCCCCGTCGCCGGATCCTTTCCCACGCGGGCATAATGCCCGGTGGCCACGTAGTCCGCCCCGATCGCCTTTGCGTAGCGTGAGAGCTTCCCGAACTTCAGATATTCGTTGCAGCGCACGCAGGGATTGGGCGTGCGCCCGGCGTTGTACTCGCGCACGAAGTAATCAATGATGCTCGAGAAATCGTGCTGAAAATTCAACGCGTAAAACGGAATGTTCAGCAGCCCCGCCACGTAGCGGGCATCCGCCGCATCGCTGGACGAACAGCAGCCCTGCTTGTGGCTTCCCCCGCCGCTCCCCTTGCCGGCCGCCAGTTCCGCCAGGTGCTTCTCGCGCTTCTCGGGCGAACAGGCGATCTCGTCGAGATCCCCGTCGGTTAAATCCGCCGGATCATTTCCCAGCCGCATGAACACGCCCACGCAGTCATACCCAGCGCGCTGCAGCAGCGCCGCCGCCACGGACGAATCCACTCCCCCCGACATCGCCACCACCACTTTCTTCTTCGCGTTCATCCACAAATTATAGAACATTCCCCCCGCCCCCGCACGCCGGTCAACCCATGCAGACGTCTGCACACGATCAGGAAAATCCCCATTTCCGAAATGCAGCACCGCGGAAAATCCCACCCGCGAAATTCCCGCAGGTTCTGCCAAAAACCTGCAGAATTCCCACAAATTTTTGCGAAAGTTCCCACTTCTGCCTTTTCATCTCCTCGCTCCGTGCTATGTTAAAAAAATCGACGCGCGGTCCAGCCGTTCACGCCTCACCGACGCGTTTTCATCCCCCTGAATCTTCAGGCAGTCCCTGCGAGCACCGGCTCGCGGTTCCCCATGCTCCCTCGTTTCTACAGAGAAAGGATCTCCATGCACCTCTTTCACGTGGCCAGCGCCGCCGCCATCGCTCTCGCCCTCGCCGCCGCGCCCGCCCTTGCCGACTCCCTCACCACCGCCACCGGCAACGGCGCCGATGCCGGGCTGTCCAACGACTCCAACAGCGCCGACACCGCCAACTTCGGCAGCTCCGGCATCATCGACGTCCGCCAGTACGACGGCGTCCGCAGCCGCCTCGTCTATCTCCGCTTCGACACCTCCACGCTCTCCGGCCCCGTCTCCAACGCCACCCTCTCGCTCGATCTCACCGGCTCCAACCGGGCCCGCACCTTCAACATTTACGGCCTCAATGACGGCGACGCCGGTGAAAACTGGAGCGAAACGGGCATCACCTACGCCACCGCCCCCGGCCTCACGACTCCCTCGCAGGGCGACAACGCCGGATACGCCGCCTTCGATACCTCCCGCCTCACCCTGCTGGGCACGCTTGCCGTCCCCGCCGCCGCGGGCGTGGTCACCTCCTCCAGCACGACGCTTCCCCTGGACAGCTTCCTCAACAGCAACACCGACAACCTCGCCACCTTCGTCGTCGCCTACAACGGCAGCGATTCCAATGCCAGCTACCACCTCTCCGCGAAGGAAGACACCACGCCCGGCAACACCCCTGCAACCCTCACCTTCGACACGACGACGGCCGCCGTTCCCGAACCGGCCTCGCTGTCCCTGCTGGCCCTCGGCGCCGCGACCCTCCTCACCCGCCGCCGCCGGTAAGCAGGGAAAGATTCACCAGGAAAACCACGCCCAGCGGCCGCCTTCCCAGCGGCCGCTTTTCTTTTTGCCTCCCCGCTCGCAGGCGCACGCCATGCGCGAAGCGCTGAACCCCACGGCCGTCAGATCAAACGCCGCGCGCTCCCGAATCGCGTGACCCGCCAACACCCCAATCCCGCCTCACGCGCGCCGCAAACGTACCCCCAACCCGACCAGCGCCAGGGTCAACAACCCCAATCCCGAAGGCTCCGGCACCGCCGCCGGCACCAGCCCCTCCGCACCGACCACGCGCGGAGCCCCCTCCACATCCGTCAGGCCAGCCGTGATCTCGCCCGGTGAAAACGCTACCCCCGGAACCGTCAAAATCACCTGCGAATTGACATATTGAAAGAGATCCGCCACCGGGGCGATGTCGCTGAACTGGATCGTGTTCCCGTCGGCAGAACGTGAAATTCGGCCGGCAAAAGGCGCATTGAAGTCGCGCGCCACGTCGATAGAACGCAAACCAAACCCGCTCACCGATATCACCGCATCTGCAGGCAGTTGCAAATCCTGGATCACCGGATCCCCGGGCAACGAAGGATGCTCCCCCCGCGTCGCCGGCCCCAGGCCATACGACACCTGTCCAACCCCCGCCGCATTGAAGCCGGTAAGCGACACCACAGTGTCATACACGACAAACTGTCGAACGCCCCCAATCGCCGGCGCTTCATAGGAGAACGCCCCGAAAATCTCCGCCCCCGCCAGCCCTGCCCCCGGCGTTACGGACGCCAACTCCAGCGATTCCCCGGGTGCCAGCAGCGTCGCCCACGCCCGACCCGTCCACAAGGAACCCATCATCCCCACGACAAATATGCAGCCGCGTACGCTGACCATGAATCGCCTTCCACGTCAGAATATTCCGTTTCGGAGCCAATCTCCCACACTCCTGCACCCCAGCAATAGACGGACCCATTCACGGCCTCACCCCGCGCACCATGCACGCCACATCCCCCGCACCGCTCCCTCGAACGCTTGCGCAAAGCCCGCCTCGTCGCGCAACGCGCTGCCCTCCACCCGCGCCCGCAGCGTCGCCCCGCGAGGCACTCCCCCACCTGCGGCCAGCAGCGCTGCCGCCACAAATTCCGCTTCATCCCGCGCCACCAGTTGCCCAAGGCCCACCGCGGTCAGCAAACTCGCCCCCACGCGCGACGCATGCCGATCGCCGGCCAGCGTCACCACCGGCACCCCCATCCACAACGCCTCGCAGGTCGTCGTCGTGCCACCGTACGGCACGGTGTCCAGCGCCACATCCACCTCCCCGTACCGCGCCAAATGCTGCTCCATCGTCGCCTGCCGCCCCTCCATGCGCAGCCGCTCCGGGCCGATCCCCTCGTGTGCAAACAGGCTTTCCACGTGCCCCCGGCTCTCCTTTTCCTGCAGCGAGGAGGCCTTGAGCAACAGGTGCGATCCCGGCGCCGCCTTCAGCACCGCCGCCCACAACTTCACCGCCGCGGGCGAAATCTTGGCCAGCGCATTGAACGAGCCGAAGGTCAGCGGTCGATCCGCCCGCCGCTCGCCCACGGCCGCAATCTCAGCCGCCGGCCGGAAACACCAGGCGCACCGCTCCAGCCGCCACAGCTTCTCGGCAAACTCCTCGTCCGTCCCCACCGGATCCGCCACCGCGTCGGTGATCCGCCACCCGATCGTCGTGCCGCCGACCGTGCCCGGATATCCCAGCCAGGCCGCCTGCACCGGCGCCGGCCGATACGCAAACACCCGCAGCCGGTTGTCCCCCGTGTGCCCCGCAAGGTCAATCAGCACATCGATCTCATCCACGTCAATGCGCCGGGCCACGGTCTCATCGTCCAGCCCGCCGATCTTGCGCCACCGCTCCACGCTGTTGCTCAATCGCTGCGTGTAGCCATCCTCGCGTCCCCCGGCCGCATAGGCCGTGAACTCGAAGCGCTCCCGATCGTGTTTTTCAAACAGGGGAAAGAGAAAATGCGCGACGGCATGTTCCCGGAAATCCGGCGACACAAATCCCACCCGCAGCCTCCGCTCCGGATCCGGGGTGCGCTTCACCTCCAGCGGCCGCACGCCGCGGGCATAGGTCGCCCACCATTCATCGCTTTCCTCCCGTACCTCTTTTGCCGTCACATCGGTCTGGTAGGCCAGGTCGCGCACACAGTTGCTGCCGATCCCCGGCAGATGAGGATGCAGGCTCCGCGCTTCGGCGTGAAAACGCCGCGCATCGGCCGCGAACCCGCGCTGCAGATAGGCCTCGCCCAGGTTGTTGCATGCCTGCCCCGCCAGCACGATGTTTGCCGGGTCGCCCCGCTCCTTCGCCAGCCGCACCACCTTCTCCCACAGCAACGTGGCCTCCGCGAACCGCCCCGCCAGCAGCATCACCACCGCCGCATTGCTGTACGCCGGCAGGTGGTTCGGATCGCACTCCCCCGCCTTTGCATAACAGTCCAGCGCCTCCTCCCCGCGTCCCTGCATGCCGTAGACATCCCCCAGGTTCGCCCACACCGCGGCGTCGGGCGCAATCTCCAACGCCCGCTTCAGGAGCCGCTCCGCCACCACCGTCCGCCCATGCTGCAACGCCAGCACCCCCATCCCGCGCAGTGCGCTGAGGTCGTTGGGATTGAACGCCAGCGCCTGCAGGTACAGTTGCTCGGCATCCGCCAGCCGCCCCGCGACGTGCGCGCTGATCGCGCGATCCAGGACATCCTGCGTGTTGGTGATGTTCAGCGCCATCGTTTCATGTTCCTTTGCACCACGCCTTCCACATGCCGCGGAAGGCCGCGCCGACATCGGCGGCAAACCCCGCTTCATCGCACAGCGGCGATTTGCTCATGCGCTTCCGCAGCGCCTTGCGCAAGGACGCGAGCACCTGGTGGTCCTTCGCCAGTTGCGCCGCCCGCCGGATGTACCCGGTCTCGCTGTTGGCCACCACTTTCTCCAGCCCCATCTGCATCAACAGCGCCGCCCCCGTGCGCGACGCCGATGTGTGGCCCGCCATCGTGATCACCGGCACCCCCAGCCACAGGGCATCGCAGGTCTGCGACAGCCCCTCGAAGGGAAGGCTGTCGAGCGCCACGTCCACCTTGCGGTACCACTCGAGGTGCTCCGCCAGCGTCGGCTGGTTGCCCAGGAACGTCAGGCGGTCCGCCTCGATCCCGTGCGCCGCAAACCGCTCCCGCAACCCGCCGCGCGTCGACTTGTCGGTCAGCGGCGCCGCCTTCAGGATCAACCGCGAATGCTCCACCGCGTTCAAGGCCCCCGCCCACAGCCGCACCGTCACGTCCGACAACCGCGGGGCCGCCGCAAACCCGCCAAATGTGAAGTGACGGTTGCCCCCGCGCTCCACCGGCGGCACCGTCGGCACGTCCACCTTCTCCATCTCCGCAGGCGGGCGGTAGCACCATCCGGTCCGCGGCAGCCGCCAGAGCTTTTCGATGTACTGCCCCTCGGTTTCCCCCGCCGCGTCGGCCACCGGATCCACCAGCCGGTAATCGATGAACGGCGACCCCGTCGTCGCCGGATACCCCAGGTAACTGACCTGCACCGGGGCCGGACGATACGCAAAGACCGCCAGCCGGTTGTCCGCCATGTGGCCCGCGAGGTCGACGAGAATGTCGATCTGGTCTTCGTTGATCATCTGCGCGATCGACTCGTCGGCGAGCCCGACCACGTTGCGCCAGCCGCCCTCGCACTGGGCCACGAACTTCAGGGTGAAATCGTCGGGCTTGCGGACGTTGGCATAGCCGAAGAACTCCACCTGATCGCGGTCGTGATGTTCAAAAAGCGGCAGCAGAAAATGGGCCAGCGGGTGCTCGGCGAAGTGGGGCGAAAGCAACCCCACGCGCAACCTGCGGTCCGGATTCTTGTCGCGCTGGATCGCCAGCGGCTGGATCGTCGCCGTGTGCGCCTTCCACCATTTTTTGTGGGCGGCGACCATTTCCGCCGGGGGCAGGTCCGGGACGTACAGCAGGTCGCGCAGCAGGTTGCTGTGGGCGGCGGGAAACTGCGGGTTGGTCTCGATGGCCTGCTGGTGCTTCTCGCGGGCCAGCGGCACGAGGCCGCGCTCGAGATAGGCCTCCCCCAGGTTGTTGAAGGCGGCGGCGGCGAAGTTTTTCAGCGCCAGGGCGCGCGGGCTTTCGGGACCGGCGGTCTCGGCGGCTTTCCTGGCCAGGCCGACGACTTCCTCCCAGGCCGCGACCGCTTCGCCCAGGCGGCCCAAACGCAGGAGAACGGCCCCGGCGTTGTTGTAGGCCGTCGGGGTGTCGGCGTCGAGATCAATGGCCTTCTGGTACCAGGTGAGGGCTTCCTCGTATCGACGCAGGGCGGTGAAGGAATCGCCCATGCTGCAGAAGACGCCGGCGGTTTCGAGGCCGCATTCGCGGGCCTTTTCGAGGAGTTTGATCGACTGCTCGTACTGGCCGACCTGGAAGGCCAGGACGCCGAGATTGTGATAGGCGGCGCCGCGCCGGGGATTTATCCGCAGGACCTGCAGGTACTGCTGCTGCGCCTCGGCGAGGCGGCCGCTGCGCTGCGCAACGACCGCCGCCTGGAACGTGTCTTCCTCGTTGGCAATGTTCAGCGGCATGCATGGATCTCGTTAGTCGCAGGGCGCGTCGATTATCAGAAATGGCATCGACCGGGGCAACCGCCCGTGAAAGTTGGGGGGTTCAGGCACCGCGGCTAGAATGCCGGCGTTTCGGTGGTCCCCGGTCTTTCACGCGAGCGGTTGTTCTTGATTCGAGTTTCAGTTGTTCATCAGGCGGCGCTGGGCGACACGCTGCTGCTCATGCCGCTGTTCCGGTCGCTGCGCCAGCACTTCGCCGCGGAGCGCTGCGCCATCACGCTCGTCAGCAAGACGAACCTGGGGCAGATGCTCACGATGCTGGGGGAGATCGAGGGGTATGCCTCTGCGGACGATCGGGAGCACACGGCATGGTTCGTCGCGCCCGAGGGCGCGGCGGCGAATTCCGCGCCGCGGTGGGCGGATTGCGACGTGCTGATTTCCGCGGTCTCCGACGGGCAGGATGCATGGGGTCAGAACGCCGCGCGCTCGGGCGCAGGGAAGCGCCTCTTTTTCAACCCGCGGCCGCCGGCCGCGTATGCGGGGCATGTGACGGCGTATCACCGGGAGCAACTCGCCGCACAGGGCTTGACGCTGCCGGAGGTGAAGTTCGCCTTGCCGCGGTCGAATCCGGACGGGGCGGTGGTGATTCATCCGGGCTCGGGCGGCGATGCGAAATGCTGGCCGCGGGAGCGCTATCTGTCGCTGGGGCGGACGCTCAAGCGGCTGGGCATCGTGCCGACGTTCATCCTGGGCGAGGCGGAGCAGGAGCGCTGGGGCTTCCAGGTGGTCGAGGCGCTCAAAGACGAATTTCCGTGGTACCTGCACATGGGGCTGTATGAGCTCGCGGAGCGCCTGGGGCGGGCGCGGCTGTACCTGGGGAACGACTCGGGCGTGACGCACCTCGCGGGGGCGATGGGCATTCCGACGCTGGCGCTCTTCGGACCCAGCGACGATCGCCAATGGCGCCCCATCGGACCGGGCGTGCGGGTGGTGCGGGCGGAATCGCCGCGGGAGCGGGAGCTCGACGGCTTGACGGAGGAAGCGGTGCTGGCGGAGATGCTCGCGGAGTTGCGGAAATTCTGAGGCTCACACGCCGACGGGGACGCTGGTGGGCAGATCGCTGCCGCTGGGCATTTTGCGGCCGATTTTGTGGGTTTTGATTTTGTCCTGGAGGCGCATCAGGCCTTCGATGAGGGCTTCGGGGCGCGGCGGGCAGCCCGGGACATAGACGTCGACGGGGACGACGAGATCGACGCCTTTCACGACGTGGTAGCCGTATTTGAAGTAGGGGCCGCCGCCAATGGTGCAGGCGCCCATCGCCATCACGTATTTGGGCTCGGCCATCTGGTTGTAGAGGCGGCGGATGCGCGAGGCCATTTTGTAGGTCACGGTGCCGGCGACGATCATGAGGTCGGCTTGGCGCGGCGTGGCGCGGAAGGCGCCCGCGCCGAAGCGGTCGAGGTCGTAGCGGGAGGCGCCCACCGCCATCATTTCAATGGCGCAGCAGGCGAGGCCGAAGGTCATCGGCCAGATGGCGTTGGCGCGGGCCCAGTTCAGCGCGGTGTCCACGCTGGTGAGGATCAGGCCTTCTTCGAAGCGGTTTTCAATCCACGACATGGAGTTTCCAGTTTCGAGTTTCTAGTTTCTAGTTACTGGCGGGGGTGGGGTAGTCGTTGGGTTTCAGCTCAGGGTCTTTGCGGGCGAGCTCGTGGAGCGCGGCGGTGGCGGCGGGATCGATTTTGGTGGCGGCGAGGCTGGTGGTGATGCTGCTGCGAACCCATTCCAGATAGCCAAAGCGCCACAGGTAAACGTAGCCGACGAGCAGGATGGCGAAAAAGGCGAGCATGTCGATCAGGGCGGGAAGCTGCACCGCCTTGTACACGGCGGCCCAGGGGTAGAAGAGGGCGACTTCGACATCGAACACGAGAAAAATCAGCGCAATGATGTAAAAGCGGAGGTCGAACTGGATCCACGATTGGCCGATGGGCAGTTCGCCGCACTCGTAGGCCGTGCCTTTGTCGACGAGCGGGACCTTGGGGCGGAGGAAGCCGCCGATGGCCATGTTGAAGAAGACGAAGAAGAGGCCCAGGCCGAAGAAGATGGTGATGGTGAGGAGGTTGGACATTCGTTCCAGCGACAAGAGGGTGGATTCCCGAGGCATCAGTGTAGGTCAGGTGCCGGGGATTTTGTAGTGAAAGAGCAGGGCGTAAAGGGCAAAGAGCAGGAGGGCGGTGGTGAGGAGCTGGCAAAGAAGCACGACGCGTTTCGCGAATTTGAGGCCCAGCCGCGGGAGGAGCGGGGCGTCGGGCGCCGGGGGAAGCTGCAGGGGGCGGTCGAGGTCGAACATGGCGGCGGTCAGAGCGATGACGGCCAGGAGGTTGAGAACGATTTCCGCGATGAGAAAAAAGTCGCGGTGGGCGCGGGCGATGAAAAGGGTCAGCGCGAGGGCGATCAGCAGCATCGCGCTGATCAGCAAAAGGTGGCAGCGGAAGGGCAGGCCGGAGGTTGGCGCGGGTGGCGTCATCGGCGTTTGACGGCCTGCACGGGCTTGATGTCGGCATCGGCGACGGTGGGGGCGAGCTCGCCGCGCTCCACGCGGGCCTTCTCGGCGGCGGCCCACTCCGGAAGTTTTTCCTTCTGCATCCAGAGCGGCACGGGCGTGCGGAGGTTTTTCTTGTCGAGTTCGAGAAATTCCACCACCGTGTCTTCCCGGGTGTAGCCGGAGAGATCGTGCAGCCGGCCCATGTGAATGCACTCGGTGGGGCAGGGCTCGGTGCACAGGGCGCAGAAAAGGCACTTGGAATAATCGATGGCGAAGCGGTGCAGCTTCACGTTTTTCCCGCGGCCAGTATAGTCGATGTAGATGCAGTCGACGGGGCAGGCCTTGGCGCAGAGGTCGCAGGCGATGCACTTGTTGGCTTCGAATTCGTGAATGCCGCGGTAGCGCGGGGCGAAATCGATCTTCTGTTCGGGATACTGAATGGTGACGGTTTTGGAGAAGCAGTAGCGCAGGGTGATGGACATCCCGATGGCGATCGACTTGAGGGTCTGGTGGATATCGGCGAAGTAGCCGGTGGTCGGAGCAGCGGGTGCGGAAGAGGCGTTGACAGCCATGGGCGGGGTCACCTTCGGGTAAAGTCGGGAGCTACGATTATATGTCCTCTGGATACGAATGGCAGCAACGGGGCATCACCGGTTGAGGAATTTGGCAGGAAGCATGGAGTGGTGGATGGCGACGCAGGTGGTGGCGATTGCGAAAGTGATTGGCCCGTGGGCGACGGAGGCGCTTGGAGCGCTGCAGGCGGCAGCGCAGCTGCGCGAAGGTGCAGACTCGCGGTGGATGCTCAACGAAGAGGGGCGGGCGGCGTGTGATCGCATATGGCAGACCGTCTACGCCGGTCGTACGGGGTTGCCGGTGATCTATTACTGTGAATACGTGGATCACTGGTCGATGGGGGTCAGCTTCGAACAAACTCTGGGGCCGCACGCGCTGGCCGTGGAGACGAACGAAGCGCAACTGTGGGTATGCCCGCTTCATCGCGAACTGCGTTCGGCGGTTGAGTCCCTTTCCCATGCCGGCCAGAACGCAGAGGACCGGCTTTTAGGTCAGCAATGCCTGGCCGCCCTGGATGCTTGGTCGAGCGTTGCGCCCGGAGGGCTGCTGGTGGTTTCGCGAAGGGTGGTGGGACCGACGCTGGACGACGCGGCAGTGGCGCGTTGCGGTAGCCCCTCCTTGCAATAAGCGCGGGGATGGGGTTGGATGGGTGCGCTGAGAGGTGTTGAATGGCTGACGAACAAGTACCGGCGGCGTTGTCTCTGGATGGGTTGGCGGGGGATGCGCGCGAGGCCTTTGCACTGGCTTCGGAGGCGGGCTACCAGGGAATTGCCTTTGCGACCAATCATGCGGAGCTCACGCCGGAGGCGCTGGGCGAATCGGGGCGCCGGCATTTGCGAAAAATCCTGGAGACGAAGCGGCTGGGCGTGGAGGCGATTCGAGCCGCCGCGCCGCGGGCGGGCATCACCGACAGCGCGACCATCGACCGCACCGTGGAGAATGTTCGCAAGGCGGTGGCGCTGGCCCATGACCTGGGCGTGGGGACGGTGGCGGTGAACCTGGGACCGGTGGGCAGCGGGAATGTGAATGCCGGGGCGGCGGCGGGAGCGGTGCGGGAACTGGCGGAGATGGCGGATCGTGCGGGGATCGTGCTGGCCGTATCCGGAGAGACCAGCGCGCCGGTGGAGGCGCTGCTGCAGCAGGTCGCGTTCGACCGGGCGCGCATGAACCTCGACTCGGGGCGGTTGATCGCCGGGGGAGAGGACCCGCTGAAGGTGGCGGAGGAACTGGCCGGGCGGCTGGGGCAGTTCACGGCTGCCGATGCGGTGCGGGCCGGCAAGGCGGTGCGCGGCGCGTTTCTGGGCGAGGGGCAGTTGCCGCTGGTGGAGCTGCTGGAAATCCTGGAGGAGATCGGTTTTCGCGGGCCGACGGTCGTGGATGTGCGGGATGTCTCGGATGCGGCGGGCGGGGCGCGGCACGCGGCGGAGGTGCTGCGGAAGGCGTGGGCGGCGGTGCGGCGATGATCGCCTGGCGGGTGGAGCGGCACGGGGTGGTGGGATCAACCAACGAACTGGCGCTTGAGCGCGTACGGGAGGGACTCGGACGCGGCGAACGGCTGGAGGGGCTGGTGATCGTCGCACAGCGGCAGACGGCGGGGCGCGGGCAGCATGGCCGCACGTGGGAAAGTCCACCCGGCGGTTTGTATCTGTCGGCGGTGGTGGAGGAAGTTCCGCCGGAACTGCGGGAGAGGCTGGCGCTGGTGGCCGGCGTGGGGGCGATGACGGCGCTGGAGGCCGTGGGGTTTCCGCAGGTCGAACTCTGGTGGCCCAACGACGTGATGGTGGCGGGCAAAAAGGTGGGCGGGGTGTTGTGCGAGGGAGTGGTGATGGGATCGGCATGGGCGGGGGTGATCGGAATCGGGCTGAACGTGGAGATGCCCCTGGAGGCCTTGCCGGCGAGTCTGCGCGCGCGGGCAACCTCGCTGCGCGCGCAGGGGGGAGAGGTGAGCATGCGGGCGGCCGAGGAGGCGGTGCTGGCGGGACTAGGCGCATCGCTGAAGTTGGGGCTGGCCGCGGTGGTGGAACAGGTGCGGCGGCGCGACGGCCTGCGTCACAAGCGCGTGGCGTTTCAATCGGGGGAGCAGGTGGTGGAAGGCGTGGCCTTCGGCATCGGCGATGCCGGCGAGTTGCTCATCGCCGGACCGCGCAGCGTGGAAGCCTACACGCAGGGAACGGTGCTGTCGGTCGAGCGGCGGACGCTTCGGGGATAGGCGTCAGGAGGGAACGGCCGGGGGCGGAAGTTCGCTGATCTTGGGCCAGGCTTCGGCGGCGAGATCACAGAGGCGGCCGATGGCCTGCAGGCGATCGTCATCGCCCTGTGCCTGGAGGGTGATCTTCAAGGCGCGACGCCCCCAGCCGAGCATCGGGCGGACGAACTCCGGGACGTCCTTCGATTCGCTGGTGATGCGGTCGATTTCGATGGTGAGGTCGGGCTGGCCCGGCACGCCGTAAGCGCGGTCGCCTTCGCGCGGCGTGGTGAGCAGATGGCGGCTGATGGCCAGATCGATGATGTCGGGGAGGAACAATTGGATGACGCCCTTGCGGGCATCTTCGAGCGTGAAGACCTGCTGCCGGTACTTGCCGTCGGCGATGTAGAAGCGGAGAACGTGCTGCCCGGAAGCCTCGATGGCGTGTCCGGCCAGCTTGCCGAGCATCGAGGCCATGCGTTTCCACTGGCGTCCGTAGCCGATATCGGAGTTGCCTTCGCAGGCCTCGATGTGGGCTTCGACGGAGGCGAGGGACTTGCGGCTGAGGCGGGAGAGGAACGCTTCCCAGGGGTCGACCAGGGGGGAAGCGGGCTTGACGGGGGTGGCGGCTGGTTTCATAGGACCCTCGCGGATGTGTGCGGATCGTCACGACGACGTTTTTGCCAAACGATCGCAGGGGGCGAAGGACGGCCCACGGGAGGCGGGCCATAAGGCATGGCAAAGAGCATTATAGCATGTGCGGGGGCGGTTGGGCGGCGCGGCTGCGGAATTGACGCGGGGGGGCATGCGTTTTAGCATCGGCGTCTTGTCCTGCCAGTTCGAATTGGGTCACTCACGCTGAGGAGCGCTGCGATGCCGGGGATTTATTCAGACATCACCAAAACCATGGGGAACACGCCGCTGGTGAAGATCAACCGCATCGTGCCTGCGGGCGGTGCGACGGTGCTGGCGAAATGCGAATACTTCAACCCGCTGGGAAGCGTGAAGGACCGCATCGGCGTGGCCATGGTCGAAGCCGGCGAGGCCGCCGGGAAGATCAACCGCGACACGCACATCTTTGAAGCCACCAGCGGCAACACGGGCATCGCCCTGGCCTACGTGTGCGCCGCCAAGGGCTACAAGCTCACCCTCACGATGCCCGAGACGATGTCCATCGAGCGGCGGCGCCTGCTGCGGATTCTCGGGGCCAACCTGGTGCTGACGCCGGGCGCCGAGGGCATGCCCGGGGCTATGCGCAAGTGCGCCGAGCTCCACCAGCAGCATCCCAATTCCGTGATTGCGTCGCAGTTCGACAATCCCGCGAATCCCAGCATTCACGAGACCACGACCGCCGAGGAAATCTGGCGCGACACCGGCGGCAAGGTCGACGCCATCATTTCCGCGGTGGGCACGGGCGGGACGATCACCGGCGTGGCGCGGGTGATCAAAAAGCGCAACCCGAACTTCAAGGCCATCGCGGTCGAGCCGGTGACTTCGCCCGTGATCACGCAGTTCAAAAAAGGCGAGCCGCTGAAGCCCGGCCCGCACAAGATCCAGGGCACCGGCGCCGGCTTCATTCCCAAGAACCTCGACACCGACCTGGTCGACGAGGTCATCACCTGCACCAACGAGGACGCCTTTTCGATGGCCCGCCGGCTGGCGAGCGAAGAGGGCATCCTCGCGGGCATCAGCTCGGGGGCGAACATGTGGGCGGCCCTCCAGGTCGCGCAGCGGCCGGAATACAAGGGCAAAACCCTCGTGACGGTCATGTGCTCGACCGGCGAACGCTACATCTCCACGGCCATGTACGAAGGCCTCGAGCAGTAAGCCCCAGCCTCTTCTCCGCAGACAAAAAGAAGGGCGACCGCGTTTCGGCGGATCGCCCTTTTTGTTGCGCTTGGCAGGTTCACGCGGAGAGCTAGTGCCCGGCGTGCCCGTACAGGAACAGCAGCCAGATCAGTATCAGGATCGGCAGCAGCACCGGCAGCGAGAACCGCACGATATAGGCGAAGAACGAGGGCGTCGGGGCGCCCGCGAAATCCGCGATCGACTTCACCATGAAGTTGGGCCCGTTGCCGATGTAGGTCATCGCGCCGAAGAACACCGCCCCGAGGGAGATCGCGATGATGTACCAGTTGAGTTTCTCGTTGCCCAGGAGGAAGCCCAGCTCGATCTGGTCGGTCGACAGGCGGCCGGCGCGAACGGTCTCGTCCCCGTGGTACCGGCGCAGCGCGCGAATGGCGTCATGCAGCGTGTTCTTGTCGGCTTCGAACGCGGCGGCATCCGCGTAGCGCGCGGGATTCAGCGCCCGCAGGCGGGCATAATCGACATCGTCCGGAGCATCCTTCTGCGGGTCGGCGACCACGGAACTCGCCACCGAAAGCAGGTTCGGGTCGAGCTTGCCGACCTCCGTTTCCAGGAAGGTGAGGTAGGTCGGAGCGTTGTCGAGCACCGACGAAAGCGTGCCCGACGAGTAGTAGAACTGCCCCGGCGTGCTCAGATATCTTTCGAGGGCCGGATCCTTGGCGTGGGCGGAAAGATAATTCAGCGCCGGCACCATCGTCGCGAAGATGCCGACGAAGAGGAAGGCGACCTCGCGGATGGGGGCGAAGTTGAAGACGTTGTCGGCGTGGATGCGCTGCGGCGTGGTGGCCAGGGAAATCGCGATGGCGAGCGTCATCACCAGCTCGCGCCAGGGCACGTGGACGATATGCAGCAACTGCTCGTGAAGGAGAATCCCCGCGAGGATCGCCATCACCAGCAGCAGGTTGGCGACGCCGAAAATCGAGATCGCCGGGCCCGCGTCGCGGGAATCCGGCTGGGCACGCTCCTCGCCGGCATGGGCCCGGCTGTCAATGATGAAAAAGATCGCCAGCAGCACCCCCACCGCGACCAGCCACATCGGCCAGCAGTGTTCCAGCACCCACCAGAATGGCACCCCCTTGAGGTATCCGAGAAACAGCGGCGGATCGCCGATGGGCGTGAGCGCCCCGCCGACATTGGCGACGATGAAGATGAAAAAGACGACGTGGTACGGGCGGAGGTGGCCCTTGTTGATGTGGAGGTAGGGGCGGATCAGCAGCATGGCGGCGCCGGTGGTGCCGAAGATGTTGGCGATGATCGCCCCGGTGAGCAGGAGCGCCACGTTGACCCTGGGCGTGGCCTGCCGCCGGACCCGGATCAGGATGCCGCCGGAAACGGTGAAGAGTGATCCCACCAGGAAGATGAAGGAAATGTATTCGCCAAACGACTTGGCCATCGCTCCGCCGGCCTTGAGCCCGAAGAGGTAATAGCCCGTGACCAGGAGGGCCAGCGCCACCGCCACATGGTGGTAGTGCTTTTCCCAGAAATGCTTGGCGACAAAGGGCATCGTGGCGATGCAGCCCAGAAGCAGCGCGAAGGGAAGCATCCAGACGGCCCCCACGGCCGGCACGGCGGCGGTCTCTCCCACCTGCTCAAACCACAAGCCGACAAACGCGGCGAAAACCGCCAGCACGATGAAGAGGATGATCCCCGGGGTCGACGCCGGGGCGGAAGGCTGGTCGGGCGCGTCATACATCGGAATATGCGTCGGAACGCCCATGTGCAGGAGGGGCGCGACGGGGGATGCGGAAGGGGCCGTTCTTGGCGCTGCGGACAAAGGTGACTCCTTGCGGGCAAAAGGG
>JBEHXY010000015.1:0-21327 GCA_048498455.1 Planctomycetota bacterium
CTTTCGCTTCCCCTCCTCCCCCCCCCCCGCTCCCCTCCGCCTAACCGAGTGGCCACACAGACGTACGTGGCCTTAAATCGAGAATCACCGCTGACGTACCGTGCCGTCGGCGGTGATTCTTTTTTGCGCTGCGCAGGCGCGCAAAACCTCCCTCTGGCCGCGCCGCCGGCGGCGGACAAAGTGATATACTGATCCACGCAGGAGCGCCAGAACCACCACAGGGATGTCAGCCGCGGCAGACGCCGCACGGAAGGATCCGCACCCATGCCGTACGACCGCAGTTCCTTTGTCCACCTCCATGGCCACTCGCACTACTCGCTGCTCGACGGCGGCGCCACCATCGATGGCCTCCTGAAAAAGACCAAAGAATTGGGCATGCCCGCCATCGCCCTCACCGACCACGGCAACCTGTTCGGCGCGGTGGAGTGGTACTCGACCGCCAAGAAGTTCGACGTCAAAGGCATCGTCGGCTGCGAGTTTTATGTTGCGCCGAATTCCCGCTTCGACAAAGATTCCCACGGCATTTCGGAAGCCGCCTACCACCTGCCCGTGGTCGTGAAAAACGAGACCGGCTGGCGGAACATCCTCAAGCTCGCCTCGCTGGCGTTCACCGAGGGGTTCTACTACCGCCCGCGGGTCGACAAGGAAACCCTCGCCAAGTACCACGAGGGGCTGGTGGTCATGAACGGCCACTTCGGCACCGAGATCGCCACGCTCCTGGAAAAGGGCGACATGGAGGCGGCGGTCGCCTGCGCCGGCCAGTACAAGGACATCTTCGGCGACGATTTTTACGTCGAGCTGCAAAACCACTTCGACCCCGCGCAGGTGGCGATGATCCCGAAGCTCATCGAGGTGGCGAAGCGGGCTGGTTGTCCGATCGTCGCCACGAACGATCACCATTACCTGCTGAAAGAGGATTTCGACGCGCACGATGCGCTCTGCTGCATCAGCATGGGGCGCACGCTGCAGGATGAAACGCGCCTGAAATATTCCCGCGAGCTGTACCTGAAGAGCCCGGCGGAGATGCGGCAGATTTTCCGGGAAGCGCCCGACGCGTGCGACAACACGCTGGAGATCGCCGAGAAATGCGATCTGAAACTGGACTTCTCGGCGCGACACGCACCGGTTTATACCCCCCCACCGAAAGCGGATGGGACGACGCTGCACCCCGACGAGTACCTGCGCGAGCTCTGCCTGGAAGGCATCAAGGAAAAGTATGGCGAGGAGCTGCCGCCGGAGCAGCACAAGATCCTCATGGACCGCCTCAATTTTGAGCTGCAGGTCATCTGCTCGAAGGGTTTTTCCAGCTACTTCCTGATCGTGTGGGACTTCTGCAATTACGCGAAAAACAACGGCATCCCGGTGGGGGCGAGAGGCTCGGGCGTCGGCACGGTCGTCGGCTATGTGCTGAGCCTGTGCAATGTCGATCCGATCAAATATGACCTGCTGTTCGAGCGCTTCATGGACCCGGCGCGTTCGGCGATGCCCGATATCGACATCGACATCTGCCAGGAAGGCCGCGGCAAAGTCATCGATTACGTGCGGAATAAATACGGCAACGTCTGCCAGATCATCACCTTCAACACGCTGGGGGCGAAGGCGGCGATCAAGGATGTGGGGCGTGTGCTGGGGATGCCGATCGCGGAGACGGACCGGATCACGAAGCTGATTCCGGGCGGCCCCAACGTGGAGCTGGAAGATGTCGTGAGGATTCCGGACATCAAAAAGCTGATCGACGAAGTTCCGCAGATTTCGAACCTGTTCAAGATCGCGGCGCGGCTGGAGGGGTTGTGCCGCAACGCAGGCATGCACGCGGCCGGCGTGATCGTGTGCGACAAACCGCTGGACGAAATTGTGCCGCTGTACAAATCCGGCGAAGACATCATGACGCAGTGGGACGGTCCGACGTGCGAAATGGTCGGCCTGCTGAAGATGGACTTCCTGGGATTGCGCACGCTGACGATCCTGGAGCGGGCGCTCGATCTGATCGACAAGGACCTGGCGAGCGGCGCGGTGAAGCTGCCGCCGCGGCTCAAGGAAAATCCGCCGGTGTTCATGAAGGACCGCGGCCAGGGCAAGCGGATCGACATCGAGCGGATCGACATCACCGACCAGCATGTGTACCAGACGATTTTCCAGAAGGGCTGCACCAAGGGCGTGTTCCAGTTTGAATCCGGCGGGATGAAAGACCTGCTGATGAAGATGAAGCCGGACCGGCTGGAAGATCTCATCGCCGCCAACGCGCTGTATCGCCCGGGCCCCATGGACCTGATTCCGGATTACTGCGCCCGCAAACATGGCAGGCAGCAGGTTCCGAGCCTGCATCCACTGGCCGACGAAGTGCTGGCCGAGACCTATGGGGTGATGGTCTACCAGGAACAGGTGATGCGGATGTTCAACCGGCTGGGCAGCATCCCGCTGCGCCGGGCGTATGACATCATCAAGGCGATCTCGAAGAAGAAGGCCGAGACGATTCAGAAGGAGAAGGTGGCGTTTCTCGAAGGGGCGGTGAACAACGGCCTGGAGAAGAAAAAGGCCGAGGAAATTTTTGACGACATCGAGAAGTTCGCCGGTTACGGCTTCAACAAGAGCCACTCGACGCGCTACGCGTTCGTGGCGTACCAGACGGCGTGGCTGAAAACGTATTTTCCGGCCCAGTACATGGCGGCGCTGCTGACGTTTGAAATGATCGACCAGGCGAAGACGGTCGAGTACATCGACGAGTGCCGGCATTTGACGCTGCCGATTTCCGGGAAGGTGGGGATCGAGATTCTGCCGCCGGACATCAACGAATCGGATGCGGATTTTGCGGTGGTGGGCGAGAACATCCGGTTCGGGCTGGCGGCGATCAAGGGGGTGGGCGAGAAGGCGGTCGAGTCGATCATGGCGCAGCGGTGGGAGACGGACGCGGAGACGGGCAAGCGGACGGTGAAGCCTTACAAGTCGCTGTTTGATTTCTGCGAGCGCGTGGATTTGCGGGTGGTGAACAAGAGCGTGATCGAATCGCTGATCAAATGCGGGGCGTTTGATTCGATTCACCCGGTGCGGGCGGCGGCGATGGCTGCCGTCGAGACCGCCGCGCGCATGGCGCAGCAGACGCAGGAAGCGAAGCGGGCGGGGCAGGAATCGCTTTTCGGCGCTCCCTCTGCCGGCGGCGGGATGCTGATGGCTTCGGAGCCCAAGGTGCCCGCGGTGCCGGAGTGGCCCAAGGGCGAAAAGATGGCGCTCGAGAAATCGGTGCTGGGTTTCTACGTCACGAGCCACCCGCTGCGCGATGTCGAGACGCTTTTTCAAAGCTATATCACCGTCGACACGCAGACCATTCGCAACGCGCAGGACAAGAGCGCCGCGATGATGGGCGGGCTGGTTTCGAAGATCCGCATGATGGTCACCAAGAGCGGGCCCAACGCGGGATCGAAGTGGGCGATCCTGCTGATCGAGGACCTGGTGGGCTCGATGGAAGTGGTGCTTTATTCCAACGAGTACCAGCGGTTCGCCGACGTGATCAAGCCGGACACGGTGCTGTTTTTTGAGGGGCAGGTGGACAAGACGCGCGAGGAGCCAAGCTTCAAGGCGCGCGAGGTCTACACGCTGGACGCCGTGCAGAAGCGCAAGACGCGCGAGATCCTGGTGCAGACGAGCTCGATGAAGCTGGACGAGGGGACGCTGGCGGCGGTGGCGAAGGTGCTCAAGGAGCACAAGGGGGGCACGCCGGTGAAGCTGGAACTGTGCGACCTTGCCGTGAGCGCGGCCAGCGGCGGCGTGCGCGTGCAGGTGCAGCTTGGCGGCGGCGTGAACATCCAGAACGGGGCCGTCGATGCGTTGCGGCAGATTTTCGGGGAGAATCAAGTGCTGCCGATGGGCCCGAACCGCAAGGTGAAGCGTGCCGCCCCCGCGCCGGCGGCCGAACCGCTGATTGCCCCGAGCGATGAGCTCGTCGAAGTGTGAACCGACAGAAAAGGAAGCCCGATGACGACCATGGCTGCACCGCCGCCCCAGATGCCGGCCCCGATGCCCGTGGCGCCCAGACGTTCGCGCCTGCCGGCCTTTCTCGGATACTGGTTCGTTTACGCGGTGATGTTCCTGCTGCCCGTGGGGCTGTTCGCGTATGCCGTGGGCGTGTGGGTGCCGCCGGTGCGCGAGATTTACAAGGATTTCAAAACCGCGATTCCGGAAACGACGCAGTGGGTGATCAGGTATTCGGAGAGCGTCGGGACGCTGCCGTTCTGGATTGAAGCGGCATTGTGCGCGGGGCTGGCGTCGGCGCTGCTGGCGGGGATCACGGCGCTGATGCCGCGCGGCTTCCTGCGAGCCTCGATCGCGATGATCTCGATGCTGGCGATCCTGACGCTGACGGTGGTGGAGTCGCTGCTGCTGTATTCGGCGATCTGGGACCCGCTGCTGGGTCTCATGCGGAGCGTGCGGGGCGCGCCGTGACGCCGCTGCGCGTGGCCATCACCGGCGCCACCGGGCTGGTCGGCAAAGCATTGACCGCGCGCCTGCGGGAGCGGGGGCACACGGTGGCAGGGCTGCGGCGCGGGGGCGGGGAGGCCGGGTGGGATGTGGGCAGCGGCCGGATCCAGATCGCCGGCGGGATCGATGCGCTGGTGCACCTTGCGGGAAGGAATGTCGCGGCGCGGTGGAGCGCCCACGTGCGCCGGGAGGTGTGGGAATCGCGCGTCACAGCCACGGAAAAACTCTGCACGTTCCTGGCAGGCATGCCCGCCGGCGAGCGGCCGCGAACGCTGGTGTCGGCATCGGCCATCGGCATTTACGGCGATCGCGGCGACGAAGTGCTGACGGAGGAGAGCGTGCCGGCCCCGGAAGGCCGCAGCTTTCTTGCGGACGTCTGCCGGGGATGGGAAGCGGCGACCGCGGCGGCGGAGCAGGCGGGGATACGCGTTGTGCATGGCCGGATCGGAGTCGTGCTCGCGAAAGAGGGCGGGGCGCTGGCGAAGCTGACGACGCCGACGAAGCTGGGGCTGGGCGGGCCGGTCGGCAAAGGGACGCAGTTTCTCTCGTGGATTTCGCTGGCGGACGTGGTGGGCATGCTGGCGGCGATGGTGGAGGAGGAGGGTCTGCGCGGTCCGGTGAACCTGGTGGCGGGGGCGACGCGGCAGCACGAATTCATGCGCACGCTGGGTCACATCCTGCACCGGCCCACCGTTTTTCCGATGCCGCGGCTGCTGGTGAAGGCGGCCTTCGGGCGGATGGGCGAGGAGGTGCTGCTGGCCTCGCAGCGGGTGGAATGCCGCCGGCCGCCGGCGGCATTCGTGTTGCAGCATTCGCAGTTGGAGGCGGCGATGCGCTGGGCGCTGGGGAAGCCGGCGATCACCTGACCGGTGCGGTGGGGCTGTTGCGCAGCAGCGCGCGGACCGGTTCGAGACAAACGATCACGATGGAATAGACGCCGGCGGCCAGGGGGATCACGCATCCCAGGCTGCACCACAGGAGCGCAAAGCAGTTGACCACTCCGGCGGCGAGGGTCCAGCCGATGGCGCTGTTGCTGCGGCGGCGAAGGGTCTGCGCGGAGAGAAAGTTCAGCGTCGCCGCCGACAAGGCGAAGAGCGCATAGATTGGATACACCAGCAGCATGAACTCCGGCGGGATCGGTCCCCCCGCGGCAGACACCATTCCCCCTTGCCGCATCGCGTAAAACATGAAACCCATCAGCCCCAACTGCGCCAGGGCGGCGAGAATATCCGCGCCGGCGATGATGTAGTTGAAGACGACCGCCAACTGGATGAGCGTGGCATCCCGGGAGGTGGTCACTGTCAAATAGGAAAGTTCAGAGGGATGGGGATCGGGAGGCGGCGGCTGGTCGGAAAGAGTCATGATTCCCCAGCGCTAAGGGCACCCGGCCATGGCAGGGAGCAGGACGGGTGCGGAGATTCGCGGGGGCGGCCGCGTTAGAGACCCACGCCGCGTGTCAGGAAGCCGCCGTCGACGATGATGGTGTGGCCGTTGGTGTAGCTGGCGGAGGGGGACATGAGGTAAATGGCGGCGCCAACGAGTTCCTCGGATTGACCGAAGCGGCCCTGCGGCGTGTGGGCCTTGAGGAATTCGCCGCGGGGGGTGCCTTCGATCAGCTTGCGGTTGAGGTCGGTGGGGAACACGCCGGGGGCGATGCCGTTGACGCGGATGCCGTGCTGGGCCCATTCATTGGCCAGGCCGCGAATGATGCCCAGGACGCCCGATTTGGAGGACGCATAGGCGAGCACTTCGGTGAGCGAGATGTAGGAGTTGAGCGAGGCGATGTTGACGATGCAGCCGCGCTCGCCCTTGTCGTTGGGCTGCTGGTTTTTCATGATGCGACCGGCGGCCTGGTTGACGATGAAGGTGCCGTTGAGGTTCACGTCGACGATGCGGCGGAACTCCTCGACGGGCATTTCCAGCGAGGGCTGGCGCTTGATCACGCCGGCCGCATGCACGACCGCGTCCACCTTGCCGAAGCGTTTGACGGCGTGCTCAAAGCCCGCCTTCACGCTGGCCTCGTCGGTGACGTTGATCGCGACGGCATCATGTTCGCCGCCGGCGGAGGTGAGCTCATTCTTGATCGCTGCGACCTTGTCGGGATTGGTCGAGCCGGCGATGACTTTGGCGCCTGCCTGGGCGCACCCGAGGGCGATGGCCCGGCCGATGCCGGAGGTGCCGCCGGTGACGAGGATGACCTTGTTGGAAATGTCGAAGCCGGTGTAAGCCATGCGAGGTCCTTGTGTGTGGAGGATGAGAGGTGGTCAGCGGTGAAGGCGATCAGACCTCGACGGTCTTGAGCGATGCAGTGTCGAAGGCGAAGGCTGCCTCCCTGGCGATTTCGGCGAAGGCGTCGATCTCGGCCTTGGTGAACAGCAGGCCGCCGTGCTTGGCGCTCTGTGCCGCGGCGTTCGCTTCAAGCTGGCCGGGCAGGATGGCTTTCTCGTTGCCGTGGCCGAGGATGTCGGAGATGACGGCCTTGACGTTGTCCTTCTGGGTGCGGCCTTTGACGAAATCGACGGCGACGGCGTCAGGCTTGGTGCACTGGAAGTAGAAGCAGCAGGTGCCCTTTTCGCCCTGCGGGACTTTGTCCCAGCGGTTGCGGATGGTGGGTGTCGAGCCGCCGATGTAGGCGGCGAGGAGTTCGTCGATCAGCGCGAGGCCGTAGCCTTTGTGCTGGCCGAAGGGGAAGAGGGCTTTGATTTTGTTGGGATCGGTGGTGGGATTGCCGGTTTCGTCGACGCCCCAGCCTTCGGGCACCTGCTTGCCCTCGCGGATGAACTGCTGAATGCGGCCCATGGCGACGATGGAGGTGGCCCAGTCAATGCAGATGGGGAAGCCGATTTCGTCGGTGGTGGGGAAGCCCCAGGAGTGCGGGTTGGTGCCCATCGTCGGGTAGCGGCCGCCGAAGGGCACAACTTCCGCGAGGGCCGCCGTGCAGGCGGTGTAGGCGATGTAGCCTTTCTTCGCGGCGTCGATCACGTAGCCGCCGCCCCAGAGGTAGTGAAAGGCGTTGTCGACCGCGACGATGCCGGTGCCATATTCGTCGGCGAGCTGCATGCAGCGGTCCATGGCGGCGAAGGCGGTGGCCTGACCGAGCTTGCGGTTGGCGTCCCACTTTTCGACAGCCTTGTACTTCGAGGGGATCTTGGTGATCTCCGCCCCCGGCTTGCACCCGCCGGCCTTGGAGCCGAAGAGCTCATCGAGGTGCAGCGCCTTGATCGCGTTGTGCGTCTTGATGCCGTGCCAGGCGGTGAGCTCGGAGAACTTCGCGCCGGCGGCGGCTTCCTCGGCGGAATAGCCGCGGTGGCGGTAGGCGGCTTCGACCAAGGCGTTGTGGACGTTGGTGGGGAGGATGTAGGTGGTGGCCATGGGAATCGATCCGTTCAGGAAAGAAGGACAACGACGGCACGCGGGAGCGTGAACTCCGGACACATCTCAGTGACCGCCGCCGGAGCCGGGGACGATGTCGAGCTGCGGGCGACCCTTTTCGGGCCAGTCGGTGTGGAAGAACTTGCCGCGCGGGGAATCGGTGCGCTCGTAGGTGTGGGCGCCGAAGTAATCGCGCTGGCCCTGCAGCAGGTTCGCCGGCAGGCGGGCGGCGCGATAGCCGTCGTAGTAAGCGAGGGCCGACATGAAAGCCGGGGCCGCGACGCCGTTGGTCGCCGCGAGAGCCGCGACCTTGCGCCAGTTGGTCTGGCCCTTCTGGATCTGCTCGTTGAAATAGGGATCCAGCAGCAGGTTCACCAGGTTGGCGTTCTTCGTGTAGGCGTCGGTGATCTTCTGGAGGAAGCGGGCGCGGATGATGCAGCCGCCGCGGAAGATCGAGGCGATCGCCGCGAAATCCAGCTTCCACTTGTACTCGTTCTGGGCCTCGCGCATCAGCTGGAAGCCCTGGGCGTAGGCGCAAATCTTCGAGCAATACAGGGCGTCGCGGATGGCGGCGATGAGTTCGTCACGGTTGCCGCCATGCTGCGCGGCCGGGCCTTTCAGCACCTTGCTCGCTTCGACGCGTTCATCTTTCAGTGCCGAGAGGCAGCGTGCGAACACGGCCTCGGCGATCGAATTGGCGGGGATGCCCATGTCCAGCGCGTTGGTGCTGGTCCACTTGCCGGTGCCCTTCTGGCCGGCGGTGTCGAGGATGTAGTCGACCAGGTAGCCTTCCTTGTGCACCGGGTCGGGCTGTTGCAGGATGTCCGCGGTGATCTGGATCAGGTAGGAATCCAGATCGCCGTTGTTCCACTGCTCAAACACCTTGCCGATTTCCGGCGCCTTCATGCCCAGCAGGTTGGACATCAGCGTGTAGGCTTCGCAGATCAGCTGCATGTCGATGTATTCGATGCCGTTGTGAATCATCTTCACGTAGTGGCCGGCGCCGTTGGGTCCGAGGTAGGTCGTGCAGGGCACGCCGCCGACGACCGGCTTGCCGGGTGCGTAGTTTTCCAGCGGCTTGCCGGTCTTCTCGTCGACCTTGGCGGCCACCGCTTCCCAGATCGGCTTGAGGTGCTTCCAGGAATCGGGATCGCCGCCGGGCATCATGGAGGGCCCGAACCGCGCCCCCACTTCGCCGCCGGAGACGCCCGAGCCGAAGAACTTGCACTTGCTGGCGTATTCTTTTTCGCGGCGGATGGTGTCGGTCCAGAGCGAGTTGCCGCAGTCGACGACGATGTCGTCCGGCTCCACGCCCGCCTCAAAAAGCTGCTTGGTCACGGCATCGACCGCCCCGCCGGCCTTCACCAGGATGATGATCTTGCGCGGCTTTTTGATGGCGGCGACAAACTCCTGCAGCGTCTCGCAGCCCACCAGCCCGCCCGGCGGGTTTTCGCGCGCGATGAATTTCTTCATCACGTCCGTCGTGCGGTTGTACACCGCCACCTTATAACCATGGTCCGCCATGTTCAGGGCAAGGTTTTCGCCCATGACCGCCAGACCAATGAGACCGACATCTGCAACCGCTGCCATTTTCAAGCTCCGAAACCTGTGAACCACAGAGGACACAGAGAACACAGAGGACGGACACGCAAGGCTCTCTGTGCCCTCTGTGTCCCCTGTGGTGAATCGCTGTCACGCCCTCTTACAATTTGTTCGCCTGGATGTAATCCTTGCCGCCGTTGAGAAATTCCACGATGTTCTGCACCGCGCGGAGGGCCTGCCGCTCGACCGATTCGAACGTCCGGCTGCCCACGTGCGGCGTGATGATGATGTTGTCGATGCCGTCGAAGGGGTGCGGCGATTTCATCGGCTCGTGCTCGACGACGTCCGCGCCATACCCGCCAAGCTGCCCGCTCTTGCAGGCTTCGGCGACGTCCGCTTCGTTGGTCAGGCCGCCGCGCGCGGTGTTGATGATCACCGCCCCTTTCTTCAGCCGGCCGATGAATTCCTTGTTGATGAAGCCGCGGTTCTTGTCGTCGAGGTTCATGTGCACGCTGATGAAGTCGGCGTTCTTCACGGCCTCGTCGATGGAAGGCGCGTAGGTCAGGCCGTACTGCTTGGCGAAATCTTCATCCTTGTAGTGATCGAATCCGACCGGCTTCATGTCGAACGCGACCGCGCGCTTGATCACTTCCTTGCCGATGCGTCCGACGCCCAGCACCGCGATGGTCTTGCCGGCCAGTTCGCTGCCGGTGATCCGCTTCCAGCCGCCATGCTTGGTGGAATTGATGCCGGCCCAGAAATGCTTGGCGATGGCGATCATCAGGCCGAACGTGTGTTCCGCGACCGTGGTGTGGTTCACGCCGGGCGTGAAGAGCACGGGGAGCTTCTTGCTCGTCGCATAGGGCACGTCGATGGAATCAAGGCCGATGCCATACTTGGCGATCACGCGCAGCCGCGGCAGCGCCGCATCGATCACCTTGGCGGTGATGATGTCGTCGCCGTTGAGCAGCCCGTCAAAGCCGCCCCCCTCTTTCACCAGGTCCAGCATCTGCTGCTCGGTCAGCGGCCCGCGCGCCCGCACAACCTCAAAACCCGACTTCGCCAGCACGTCGTGGTGGCGGCCCGGGGTGTCCTGAAAACTGGTGGTGGTAAGCAAGATCCGCATGCCCGTTGGTCTCCTCTGGCCATGATGCATCCCCGCCCCGTGCAAGGCGAATAGGGTACCACCGTCCGCGCCCACCGGCAATCAATGGACCCGTTCGGCCGACGGAATCCCGCGGGTTTTCGGGACATTCGGGCAGCGGGACACACAAAAAAGGCCCGCCGCCGGTTTCCCGGTGGCGGGCCTCATGCATCCGTGCAAATTCCCGGCACGTCACCGCGCCAGGAACTCCAAGAAGTTGCCGCGGAACAACCG
Source organism: Planctomycetota bacterium (assembly GCA_048498455.1). GTDB lineage: Bacteria > Planctomycetota > Phycisphaerae > WQYP01 > WQYP01 > CALCHA01. Next base: position 10,766 of record JBEHXY010000015.1, read on the forward strand.
TTCCACGTCCTTTTTCACATCCTCTTCGGTGAGCACCCACCCGGTGTCCATCACGTCGGAGAACTTGTCGACCAGCACTTTGCCAATGATAGCGCGGCTGTGTTCCCATTTATAGAGCAGCTGATCAAGAACGCGGCTGTCGGAGTGCTGCGGGATGATGCTGGTGCCCAGAAGCTCCAGGCGCATCCGCGTGATTTCCTCGATCAGGCTGGGGTTGTTGAGGAACCACCAGCAGCCAAAGATCATCAGGTTGCCGAACTTGCGGGCCGCGATACACAGCTCGTGCTGGTTTTCGCGGGCCAGCATCGTGACGAAAAACTTGTTCTTCGGGAACCCGGCGCACAGCCGCACGACCGCCTGCACATCCGACTTGCCCACCATGTCCCCGGCGTCGCCCAGCGCGGGGTTCACCCGCATCTTGCTGCCGATCATCATGGCGAAGGGCAGCCCGCGCTCCGCCGCCACCGGCAGAATGATCTTCTCCAAGGCGATCTGCCCCGCCTTCTCGGCCGGGTCGTTGGATTCGACGGGATAGCGGAATTCCGGCGGGAGCGACAGCGCCATGTAGATCGCGTTCTGGCGATCCAGCCATTCGCGCAGGAAGCGTTTGCCCTCCTCAATGTTCTTCGCCGAGAGGGTCTTGCCGTTGCCCGCATCAAAGCCCCACGCGGTGAGCTTCTTCGCCGCCGCGGGCCAGTTGCGCAGGATCGGATCGATCCGCAGCACCGATTTGAACCGCGGATCGCCGCGGAGCGTCGGCGCGTCTTTCAGCCAGCGCTCGCGCTCGTTGTCGTCGAACACCGGGTTGGTCATCGTGATGCTCTGGACGTTCGCGATGTCCATCACGCGATCGATGTACTTGTCGGGATCCTGCTGCGTGAACCACTTCCGCAGCTTCGCCAGGTCCTTCTTCGGACCGACGTCCAGCCCCAGAAGCTCCAGGCACGTGAGCACGCCGCGGCAGGCCTCGCTGACCGGCGCACGCTCCACGAACAGGTGCTTCCAGATGTGATCCGCCTGCTGCTGCTTGCTCAGTTTCCAGAATTCTTCATAAGGCAGCCCGCCGCTTCGGGTGTGCGCCGGCACCAGCCGGTACACCTCTGCGACCAGGTAGTGATAGGTCAGCAGCTCGTCCAATCCCCAGAGCAGCAGCCCCGACGGATCGGTTTTCCCCGAGCGGTTCGGCACCGGCGTGCCGAACGTCGGCGGGTACAGGTGGGTGTGCATGTCGACGATGGGTTGATCGCGAAGAGCCTTGCTGACCGTTTTTTCAATCGCTGCGCGGCTCGACAATACTTTGCTCATAACGCGCTCCGGGTGTGAGAGGGGCACAGAATACATCAACTCTCCGGTCATCGCCACCGGCGGCAAATTTGCGGGAAAGCCGGCCGCGAGGGCCCGGCGGCATTCATCTTGCAAGGTTACACGGTCCCGATGCGACATTTCGCATCGCGTGCTGAAGTGAGGAGTTGTGCATGGTTTCCCCCCAGCCGACGCCGCCGAACGATTCGTGCCGCACCCCCGGCGACGCCGCACATGCGCCTGCGGAGGAGCTGGTGATCCCCGAGGTGCAGGAGTTCGCATCTGTGGCCAAGCGCCTGGTCGAAACCGGCGTCGTGCGCATCAGCAAGCACGTGGATTACGTTGAGAAGACCTTCCACCCCACCCTGAGCCACGAGGAAGTGCACATCGAGCGGGTGCCCGTCAATCGCGTCGTCAAGGAAGCTCCGGCGGTGCGCACCGAAGGCGACACCACCGTCGTCCCGGTGCTCGAAGAGGTGATGGTCAAGCTCCTGCTCCTGAAAGAGGAGGTACGCATCACCCGGACGAAACGTGAAGAGGCCTCGCCGGCCATCCCCGTCACCCTTCGGCGCGAAGAGGTGGTGGTGGACCGCGCCGCGGCGGCAACTGCAGAACCACTAATGGAAGCGTCCCCAGGAATCGCCTGCGACGCAAAGACCACAAACCCCCAACAAACAGGAGTTCACACGTGAAGAATATTGTCGCACTCTTTGACAACATCGACGACGCCCATGCCGCGGTGACCGAGCTCACCAAGCTGGGTCTCAGCCGCGATGCCATTTCCGTCATCACCAAGCCCGCCGGCGAAGAAAAGGCCACGGTCACCCGTGGGAACAAGACCGAAGCCGCCGAAGGTGCGGGCATCGGCGCCACCACCGGTGCCGTCGCGGGCACCGCGGCGGGCATCCTCGCGGCCCTGGGCATGATCGCCATCCCCGGCATCGGCGGTCTGCTGGCGGCAGGCCCCGTCGTCACGGCCCTCACCGGTGCAGGCATCGGCGCGGCTGCGGGCGGGCTCGTTGGCGGCCTCATCGGCATGGGCATTCCCGAAGAACACGCCGAGCAGTATGCCGAGGGCGTCCGCCGCGGCGGGACCGTCGTCTCCGCCCTTGTCGCAGACGAGCAGGCCCAGCAGGCCTCGGACATTTTTGACCGGCACCACGCCGTCAATCTCGACGAGCGCACGGCGGAATGGCAGAAGTCCGGCTGGAAAGGCAAGGCCACCCCGCTGGCCGCCGGCGCCCAGACGCAGACCAGGGCCACGCAGACCAACACCGCCGCGCCTTCCACCGCCGGCCGCCGCGCGGAATCCACCCAGAGCATTCCCATCGTGGAAGAGCAGCTCAAGGTCGGCAAGCGCGAAGTCAGCCGCGGCGGCGTCCGCGTCTACTCCCGCATGACCGAGCAGCCCGTCACCGAACAGGTCCGCCTGCGCGAGGAACATGTGCATGTGGAACGCCGCGCGGCCGACCGTCCCACCACCGCCGAGGACCTCCGCGCCTTCAAGGAAGGCGCCATTGAAATGCGGGAAACCTCGGAAGAAGCCGTGGTGAACAAGGAATCCCGCGTCACCGGCGAAGTGGTCGTGCGCAAGGATGTCACCGAGAAGACCGAGACCATCCGCGACACCGTTCGCCGCACCGACGTAAAGGTCGACCGTGTCGGCACGACCAACACCACCGGTAAGGAAGGCACGACTCCGGGCAGCACCTCGGGTCCCGCCTGCAACACGTAAAACTGCGACACATAAGCCGGCAGTCCCATGCATTGAATTCCGCCGGCCGGGTTGATCTTCTCAGCCCGGCCGGCGGTTGCGCGCGCCTTTCGCTTGAGGCACAGCCGTTGCAATGATGAGAAACGTCGGGGCCCGCCGGGCGCCGCGCCTTCCGGACACTGGAGACAGGAAATGAAGACCGTTATTGGTTTGTTCGATACCGCTGCCGATGCGTACGCGGCGCAAAATGATCTGCTGGGCAGTGGCATCGCCAAAGACCGCGTGAGCGTGGTCACCAGCGCCGCCAATGGCGAAGGCACCGCCGACGGCACCATCAATGACACCGGCCGCACCGAAGCCCGTGAAGGCGCGGGCATCGGCGCCGTTGCCGGCGGTCTCGCCGGCGGGGCTGCGGGAATCCTCGCCACCATGGGGCTGCTGGCCATTCCCGGCATTGGCCCAATTCTCGCCGCTGGCCCGATCGTCGCGCTGCTTACCGGCGCCACCCTGGGCGCGGCCGCCGGCGGTGTCGTCGGCGGTCTCATTGGCCTGGGCATCCCCGCCGATGAAGCCGAAATCTATGCGGAAGGGATCCATCGCGGCGGCACGCTGGTCACCGTGGATGCCGCCGATGCCGATGCCGACCGCGTCGCGGCCGTGCTGTCGCAGCACAACGCGGTCGACATCGACAAGCGCGCTTCGGAATGGGAATCCACCGGCTGGCAACGCAAACACCCCGCGCGCGAAACAACCTCCGGCGCGGCGACCTCCGGCGCCTCCACCATCGACCCGCGCACCCGTGGCGTCGACCGCGAATCCACCACCGGCGGCATGGACCCGGGCGCCTCCGACATCGCCTCCGTCGACCGCGCCAACGCCCGTATCTACAACCCCTGATGCGGTTCTTCCCGATCCTTCTGCGCAGAGGCGCGGCCCTACGCCGCGCCTCTGTTTTTGCGCGCCTGCCCCGCGCCGCACTTTTCCGTTGCATTCCGCTGGCTAACGCGCCACCATGACTCCCGCAACGAGCCCTCAAGGAGCAACTCATGGTGCGCAGCCGAACGGTGGCGATCGCCGCCTTGCTTCTCTCGTCGTCGATGGCCCTCGCGGCCGAAACAACCCAGGACTATGCCGATCCCGGGGGCGCCTTCGCCGCACAAATTCCCGCCGCGTGGAAGCCCACCCGCCAGGTGCTCGAAGGCGGCGTGACCTTCACCGCGCTTGAACCGCAGGGCGACGACCCCGCGGCCCGCGTGCATGTCTTGACCGTCAAATCCGATCAGCCCATCCCGCCGGAAAATCTCGCAGGCGTCGCCGACATGCTGCTGAAACTCGGCGCCGCCGCCATCGAAGAAGAGGGCGTCATCACCAGCCAGACGCGTTCGGCCGCCAAGTTCAACGGCAAGGACGCGGTGCGTGTCGACCTGACAATCCGCGAGCAATCCGGTCTCGTTTCCAGCGGCTACATGCTGGTCACCCTCGGCAAGACGCACGCCGTGCTGATCGCCGCGGGCGCGCCGGAGAAAGATGCCGCCGGCCTCCAGCGGGCCAACGCGGTGGTGGCCTCGCTGGCTATCGAATCCGCCAAACCGAACCCGGCGGCCGGCGCCCTCGCCGGAGGCAAGGGCGGCCTGTTCAATGCCCGCACCCTGGCGAAAACCGCCGCCGCCATCCAGACCGGAAAAATCGAAGGCGACGACACGCTGCTTGCCGCCGGCTCGCCCGCGCTCACCGTCGGCTCCGTCCGCAACTTCGTCAATGTGATCGAAGAGTGCTTCGACATCCATTTCAACGATGCGGAATTCGAGGCGACGCGCGAACGCTTCATCGAGTACTACGGCAAGGCCGACGCCGACGGAAAGAAAATCATCGCCCTGGGCGGCGCGCAGCTCCTCGAAAACCTGCACACCGGCACCAACGCCGAACGCGCCGCCAAGCGCGACGACGGCCGCACCACCATGGCACGCATGATCGCCAACGGCGCCAAGGCCGGGATCGCCTGGGCCCAGGTGCTCGATGAGGCCATCCAGCGGCGTGATGCGAAGCTCGCCGCCGTGCAGGGGGCCAAGCCCGCCGTGATGGGCGCTGCCGCCGCAAAAACCGCGCTCACCGAAGCCTCGCTCGATGCCTCCATGGAGATGCTCTACTTCATGTGGGTGGCCGCCGGCCGCGACGCCGCGCAGGCGACGCCCGAGGCGATTGCCCTCATCCGCCAGGGAATCCAGCAGAATTTCGCCCGCTTCCCCGCCGACTATCAATACCTCTTCGCCAACGCAGAGGCCATTTACGCCGACCTGCGAAAGGCCTGGCAGCAGGCCAACCCCGCGACCCAGGCGGCCTATGGGCGGCAGTTCGGTGCGGCACTCGATTCCATGGGCCTCACCGTCACGCCGCCGCAGCGCGCCGCCGCAGCCCGGCCTAAGAGCGCCTGGGACGATGTGAATCCTGACGACATTCATTCTGGCCTCGTGATGAACACCTGCTGGAACCTCGCCCAGAAGGCGACGCATTGATGGACGATTCTGATGCCGCCAAGGTGAGTGGGTGCCCATGAAGTGGTGCTGGATCGTGATGCCCGCCGTCGTCCTCCTCTGCGGCGCCGCACGCCTGACCGCGGCGGCTGAACCGGCGGATTATGCCGATCCCGACGGCACCCTCGCCCTGCGCGTCCCCCCCGGATGGCAGGTGCACCGCGAAACCGCCGACCCCGTCACCAGCACCGAGATCGCCCCGCCCGGCGACACCCTCGGCCCGCGCGTCTACATCCTCTGCGTCACCTCCCATTCCCGCATCAGCCCCGAGCAACTCTCCGACATCGCCGCACTCCTCACCAAGATCGGCATCGCCGCGCTGCGCCAGGATGGCCAGCTCCTCTCGCGCTCGCCCGCCGCCCCCACGCGCTTTCACGGCCGCGACGCCCTGCAGACCGACGTCCAATCCCGCCTCGGCGATTTTGTCTACGGCAGCAAAATGGTCGTCACGCTCGGCCGCACCCACTCCTACCTCCTCGCCGTCGCCGCGCCCGCGAACGACCCGGCCGGAATGAAAATCGCCCAGGCCACGCTGGCGACGGTCGCTCTCGAATCCACCGCCCCCGCCGCCGGTCCCGGCCTCTGGACGCCGCGCACGATGGAGCGCGTGGTGTCGCTGGCCCGCGGCGGCGCCATCGATCCGGATCCCGCCCTGCTCGTCACCGGCGAACCGCCGTTGACCGCCGGCGCCGTGCGCGCCTGGACCCGCGCTGTCGAGGAAGGAACCGACGCCCGCTTCACGGAAGCGGAAGCCGCCGCAATTAGCGACGCGCTGGTGCAAACCTATCGCGCGGGAAACGGCGCAACGCGCGAGCGGCTGGCGCGCGAAGGCACACGCACTCTCGCCGAGGTGCGCACCGCGGCAACGCATGGCGGTTCGGCCGCCGCCCGGGAAGCGCTCGAGCAGCATCTCCCCCTCTCGGAAACATCCGCCTGGGCGAAATCGGTCCACGACCTGCTCGCCCAGCGCTCCCGGAAGATCGCCGACGTCCGCGGCCCGCGCCGCGGCTTGCCCGATACCTTGCCCGTCCAGACCTCGGTCACGCAGGCGTCTCTCGATGCCTCCGCCGAGATGATGCTCTTTCTCTGGGCCGCCGCCGGCCGCAAAACCGATGGCCTCTCGCCCGACGATCTCGTAAACATCCGCGACACGATCCAGGTGCAATTCCCCCAGTGGGCCGCGGACTATCAGTACCTCTTTGCCAATGCGCCGCGCATCTACGCCGGCATCCGCGCCGCATGGAAAAAATCGCCGCCCGAGCGCCGCGCCGCGCTGGCCAAGGAATTCGCCACCGATCTTGATGCGCTCGGCCTCCCCGCACCCGCCGGCAGCACGACGCCGTCCAACATCTTCGATCGCCTGCGCCCGGACAACGCGAAAGCCGCCGCCGTCTCCGCCAGCCTGTGGGCCCTCGCCGAAAAATAAGCCGTCCATCCCAACAAAGCGGCCGATCCGTCCGTCACGGAAAGCCGGCCATCCCCCGCCACGCGCGCAAGAAAAAGGGCGGCCCACCTTCCGGTGCGCCGCCCGTTCGTTGCTATCAATCACCCCCCCCACCGCATCACTTGCCGGCCTTCACCGGCACCTTGGCTTCCGCCTTCTCCGGCTTCTCCGCCTTGCCGTCCGCCTTCGCGTCCGGTCCCTTACCCTCCGACTTCGCCGCGCCCTTCTCCGGCTCCGGCTGCGGCATCTTCTTGGCCAGCACCTTGTGCCGGATTTCCTTGGCGACTTCCGCGTTGTCCTTCAGGAACTGGCGGGCCTGTTCGCGGCCCTGGCCCAGGCGCACCGAGCCGTAGTTGAACCACGCGCCCGATTTGTCGATGACGTTTTCATTCACGCCCATGTCCAAGAGGTCGCCTTCATAGCTGATCCCCGATTCAAAGAGGATGTCGAACTCCGCTTCGCGGAACGGCGGGGCAATCTTGTTCTTGACCACCTTCGCCCGCACGTGGTTGCCGATGGCGACATCGCCTTCCTTGATCGCGTTGACGCGCCGGATGTCCACGCGCACCGAGCTGTAGAACTTCAGCGCGTTGCCGCCGGTGGTCGTCTCGGGGTTGCCGAACATGATGCCGATCTTCATGCGGATCTGGTTGATGAAGATCACCAGCGACTTGGACTTGCTCACCGCGGCGGTCAGCTTCCGCATCGCCTGCGACATCAGCCGCGCCTGCGAACCCATCTGCGCATCGCCCATCTCGCCTTCAATTTCCGCCTTGGGAATCAGGGCCGCCACCGAGTCCACGACGATCACATCCACCGCGTTGGAACGCACCAGCGTCTCGACGATCTCCAGCGCCTGCTCCCCCGTGTCCGGCTGCGACACCAGCAGGTCCTTCAGCGACACCCCCAGCCGCTTGGCCCAGGCCGGATCCAGCGCGTGTTCGGCATCCACAAACGCCGCCACGCCGCCCAGCTTCTGGGCTTCGGCAATGATGTGCAGACAGAGCGTCGTCTTGCCGGAGGATTCCGGTCCGAAGACTTCCACGATGCGCCCCTTGGGCATGCCTTTGCCCCCCAGGGCGATATCCAGCGACAGCGCGCCGGTGGGAATCCCCTCCACATTCAGGGTGCTGTTGCCATCCATATTCATGATGGCGCCCTTGCCGTAGGTCTTTTCGATCTGGGCAAGCGCGCGTTCGAGAGCCTGGTCACGTTGCGGATTTTCACGGGCGGCAGTGTCTTTGGACATGGTGTCTCCACGGTTCATTACAAGGACTTCGTAATATCACAAAAGCTAAAATGGAACAGAGGCGCCGAGTGATTAGTATACCGAACGAAAGGCGAACGTCAATCAAAAATTCGCATTTTGTCGCAACGCTGGAAGACCCAATGTTAGGCGGGATTCTGCAGGATTTCGCGGCCAAAAAGGAGCCGAAGCCCCCGGGCGCAAACGCTTATTCCGACGGCGGGTTCTTGTCCGGGTTGATGATCCGCACAGGCATCCCCTCGCGCGCATAACCCGCGAACTTCAACGCGTCCCAGTTCGTCAGCCGGAAGCAGCCGTGCGATCCCGTCTTGCCGATGAGTTCCGGCTTGGGCGTGCCGTGAATCCCATAGCCCGGCAAATCCAGCCCCACCCACGCCAGCCCCACCGGATTGCGCGGCCCCGGCGGAATCGTGAGAATCCGCGAGACATTGTGCACTTCCGGCCAATACTTCGGATCAAACGTGTAATTCGGATTCGGCGCCGCGATCACCTGCACCTTGGTGTCGTGATCCGGAAGCTTGTCCTTGTCGCGCGCCACCGAGCAGTGGAACAGCGACAGTTCCTTGTCATCCTTGTCGAACACCCGGATCGTCTTCTCCGCCAGGTTCACGGTCACATACGCCCCGCCCGAACGCTTCGCCACCACCACCTTGTTGTCCGTCGGAAACGGGCGGATCGCGGGAACAATCAGCGTCTGCCCCGGTTCCAGGGTGTCCATGTTCACGCCCGGGTTGATCGCCTCGAGCAGCACCCGCGTGCAGTGGAATTTCTCCGTGATCGCATCACAAAGCGACTCATAGCCCAGCCGCTCCATGCGCGACTTTTCGTTCCAGTCCTCGGTGATGTGCCCGATCAGCATGGCGTCGTCATCGGTGATCTTGTAGGTCGTCACCGCGTTGTCGACATCCACCTTCAAACTCTGGTACACCGCGACATCGAATGGCTGCAGGCCCGGAAAGTAGCGCGCCGCATATTCGTTGAGCGCCATCAGGCTCTTCCGCTTGAAGTGGCCGTCGAGGACCCCCGGCGAGAAATCCACCGCTTCCAAGGCCACCTGCCAGGCGATGTTGATGCGCGTCTGCTGCGGCACCGACTTGGCTGCGGCGGAAAGGGGCGGCGGGGCGGGAGGCGTCGCCGGCACCAGCGGCGCGGCCGACGCTGCGGCCGCAGGCGGAGGCGTGGCGGGAGCGGCCGGCGTCACCGGTGCGGCCACGGGAGTGGTCACCGGCGCAGGCGCCGGGCGGTTGACCGGGCGGAGCGGCGAGCCCGCGGGACGGGCGGCCGGCGGCGGTGCGGGGACCAGGGCGGCCGGCGAAAGCTGCGCGGCGGTGGCGAGAGCGGCGGTGATGGCCATGGCGGAGATGAGCGGGCGCGGTTTCATGGTGGTCCCAAGGAAACTTTTTCGTGTATCAGCATTAACGGACAAACCGGCCCATCCGCTCCACAAATCCCCCCGTTATTCCGAATCTTCTTCCGGCGCGGGGCTGGCCGCCTGTGTCGGGCCGCCGCCGGGCGCCGCCGGACCAGCGCCGGGCGCCGCGCCCGGGGCGCCGCCTTCGCGGGCGAAACGCTCCTTGCGCTCCTGCTCGGCCTTTTCAAGGGGGGAGGGCTCGCCGGGGTGCATCTTGCGCCAGATTTCGTCGCGGTCGACCGTGATTTCGCGCGGCGCCTGGATCGCCAGCCGGACGCTCGAACGCGACCACTTCACGATCTTCACCTCAATTTTGCCGTCGATAATAATGGATTGTCCTTCGCCGCGGCTCAATGCCAGCATAGTGAATCCTTCATGAGCGTGGTGGAGCCGGCGCGAGGTGCCGGGCAAACCGGGGCATTCTACCATGTCGCTGGGCGGAAGGGTGGGGCCGCCAAAAGGAAATGGCCGCCCGCGCGAAAAACATCGCACAACCCCCCCGCCGCACCACGCGCACCGCCCCCTTCATCCGAACGCCAGGGCCAGCAGCGTGCGATCGTCCGGCGGAAGGCAGGGACCGCGGTGCCGCTCCAGCCGCTCGAACAGCGCCGCCACGCAGTGGTCCGGCGTCGCCGATGGCGAAGCGGCGGCGATCTCCGAAAGCATCTCCTGCAGCAGCTCAGGACTCAGCCGGTCCCCGTTGGAATCGAGAACGTCGGTGCACCCATCCGTGTACAGCAGCAGCACCTGCTGGGCCGAAAGCGGAAGCTGCTGAATCACCGGCTCCTCGGCACTGAGCCCCAGCGGAATATTCTCCGCGTCCGGCAGCGTCGAAACATCCCCGCGCTGGATCAGGAACGGCGCCGGATGTCCCGCGTTGAAATATTCGGCGG
>JBEHXY010000016.1:0-20956 GCA_048498455.1 Planctomycetota bacterium
GGAGAAGATCGCGAAGACGGAGGTGCCGGCGGGGGTGCCGATGGCGCAGTGGGCGCTGGCGTGGTGCTTGAAGAGTCCGGCGGTGCAGTGCGTGATCCCCGGGTGCAAGAACGTGGAGCAGGTGGAATCGAACGCGGCGGCGGGGGATCTGGCGATGGTTGATGCGAAACATCCCTGGGCGGCGTGAGGGTATTTCGGGGATTTTGCCTGAAGGGGGAGGGGCAAAAAGGAAGCGACCCCTGCAAACTGTTCAGCTTGCAGGGGTCGAACCGATCGGGGCGACAGGATTTGAACCTGCGACCCCCAGACCCCCAGTCTGGTGCGCTAGCCAGGCTGCGCTACGCCCCGAGAAGGAAAGCATGGTACCACATCGTCACCCCGCCGCCAACCGCGCGGGTGAAAAAAGCCGCTCATCGTTGATTTTGACGCATTGTGATGGGGTTGGGCGAAATTTTTTGCGACTGGCACCGCGCATGCTTCTATGCCTCTCGTGCAATTTAATAAGGAGCACCTTATGGATACCATCCAGGTTATCGCAGCAGTGGGTTACTCCCTTTTGTATCTCCTCCTCGGCGGCGGCTTCGGCGGCGCCATCCTCATCTTCATCATCGCCAAGATGTTCGGAAAGTAACCCCCCTCTTCCACTCCCCCGGCAGGCTCGAACGTGCTTCGGGCCTGCCGGGCGCGAGAATCCCGGCGGCTCGCACCTGGTGCGGGCTTTTGCCGTTGGTCGATTTTCACATGCTGTTGGTGCTCACCCCGCTGTCCCCTCCCGCGGCAATCCCCTTCCCCCCCGCGCGACTTCCCACCCCTTTATGGAGACGACCGGGATCGAACCGGCAACCCCTAGCTTGCAAAGCTAGTGCTCTCCCAATTGAGCTACGTCCCCGAGCCGCGGCGATTGTTTTCGTGCGGACCCTCATGTTACCAAACGTCTCGGTGCAAACAAGCGATCCGGGGGATGTCGGACGGGGGCGCGGGCGTGGGTCGGCGGCAATTGAATAGTTCCCGCGCCGGCCCCTATGATGGCCCCGTCTCACAAGAAGGACCGCCATGACCCTTGAATCATCCGCCACCCGCCTTTCTTCCGCCGATGTGCAGGCGCAATCGCGCCAGCCGCGAAAAGCCGTCACCACCGTGCCCGACGCCAACGGACGCTTTGGCCCGTATGGCGGCAGCTATGTGCCCGAGACGTTGATGGTGGCGGTGCGGCAGTTGGCGGAGGAATACGAGCGTGCGAAAAAGGACCCCGAGTTCAAGCAGCAGCTGCAGTATTACCTGAAGCAGTTCGTGGGCCGGCCCACGCCTTTGTATTACGCGGAGCGGCTGACGCAGCTGGCGGGCGGGGCGAAGATCTATCTGAAGCGCGAAGACCTGGCGCACACGGGGGCGCACAAGATCAACAACACGATCGGGCAGGCGCTGCTGACCCTGCGCATGGGCAAGAAACGCGTGATCGCCGAGACCGGCGCCGGGCAGCACGGCGTGGGCACGGCGACCGCGGCGGCGGTGTTCGGCCTCTCGTGCGATGTCTACATGGGCTCCGAAGACATCCGCCGGCAGAACCTCAACGTGTTCCGGATGAAGCTGATGGGGGCGCGGGTGATTCCCGTGGAGAGCGGGCTCAAGACGCTCAAGGATGCGCTCAACGAAGCGCTGCGTGACTGGATGGGATCGGTGGAGTCGACGCACTACATCATTGGCACGGTCGCGGGGCCGCACCCGTTCCCGCAGATCGTCCGAGATTTTCAGTCCATCATCGGGATCGAGTGCCGGCAGCAGTGCCTCGACGCGTTCAACCGCCTGCCCGACGCCATCGTGGCGTGCGTGGGCGGGGGCTCGAATGCGGCGGGGATTTTTTATCCGTTCGTGGAAGACACGGACGTGAAGCTGTACGGGGTGGAGCCGGGTGGGAAGGGATCGGCGCTGGGGCAGCACGCGGCATCCCTGGGATTTGGCCAGCCGGGCGTGCTTCACGGAACGCTTACCTATGTGCTGCAGAACAGCGATGGTCAAACGGCCGACGTGCATTCCGTTTCGGCGGGGCTCGATTATCCGGGCGTCGGTCCGGAGCACGCCTACTGGAAGGATGCGGGCCGCGTGATTTATGACACCATCAACGACCAGCAGGCGCTGGATGCGTTTCAACTGACGGCGCAGCGCGAGGGGATCATTCCGGCGCTGGAGTCGGCGCACGCGGTCGCTTATGCCATGAAGCTGGCCGCGACGATGTCGAAGGACCAGATTCTCGTGATCAACCTTTCGGGCCGCGGCGACAAGGACTGCATGGAAGTGGCGCGGCTGATCGAAGGCAACCAGAAGTGATGCCGCGGACGCCGCGGCGCTCCCGGGAAGGATTTTGCCATGACGATGCTCTCGACCCTGGTTCGAATTCAGATGTGCGCGGCGGCGGCGTTGGTGCTGGCCGGCTGCGAGAGCGATTTTGTGTCCGACAGTTCGCGCCCGCGGCCCACCCGCGCGGTGCAGAGCCCGGTCGAACGCAACAGTGCGGCGGCGGAGGTGCTGGGAGGCGGGGCCACCTCTGTGCCGCTGGTTTCCGTGGACCTGCCCAACACCAAGGACGAGCACGCGCAGGTGCACACGATCGGTGATGCGCTGCGCAACGGCGGCCCGACGACACGGCCCGGGGACACGGTGCGGCCGGCGGTCTCGGGCGATGCCCAGCCGACAGCACCGCGCACGGTCGACCCGGTGCTGGGGCAGTAAGGCGCAGACGCCTTCGCGATCGTCCTTCATCGCCCATTTGTTTTTAATTGGCGTTACAGCCCGCCCACCCAGTCCGGCGGCAGCATGAGCACGGGAATGCGCGTGCCGCGGACGATTTCCTGCGCCACGTTGCCTTCGATCAGCCGGGTGAGCATGCCCTTGCTGGAAAGGCCGAGCATGATCAGGCTGGCGCGGTGCTCCTCGGCGGTTTTGAGAATGGCGGCGCCCAGGTTGTCGCTGAAAAGCAGGAGCGAATCGACCTTGGCGCCCTTGGCGCGGAGCTGGCTGGCGACTTTTTCGAGGACGCGTTCGCCGGGGCTAACATCCGCCCCGCTGCCGTCGCTGCCATACGCCACGTGCACGGCCAGAATCGGGCGCGCAAGCCGCTGGGCGAAATCCGCGATCGCATCGACGCGCGAATCGGGCACCCAGCGATCGGACACGGCCAACAAAATTCTGCTCATGCTCCGCCTGCTCCAGGTCACAACGGATTCCAATGGCGGCAGTATACCCGACGTGGGCGGGCCGCAACGTCCGGATCGGCGCCGAACGCGGAACCGGGTCACATCATATGCAGGGGATCGACATCGACGCTGATGCCCACGCCGCCCCAGGCCGCCGGCGCCAGCGCGCCGCGCCCGCGCAGGCTGCCGATCAGCCGCTGGAGCGGTCCGGCGCCGGCGGCGAAGAGCACGATTTCCACGCGGTAGAGCTCCACGAGCCGCTCCATCGGCGGCGGAAGCGGGCCATGCACCCGCACCGGCAAACCCAGCTTCTCGGTGAGCGCGATCATCAGCCGCGCCAGCCCCTCGCCGGCCTTGTGCACCGCGGAATAACCCTTGTGTGAAAGCACGATGCGCACCAAACGGCCGTAAGGCGGATAGCCCCACTCCATGCGGTGCGGCAACTCGTTTTTCACAAAACCCAGGTAGTCGTGATCGCAGGCGGCGGCGATGGCGGGCTCGTGCGGCTGGAATGTCTGCACGACGACCGTGCCGCGCTCGGCGGCGCGGCCGCTGCGGCCGGCGACCTGGCAGATCAGCTGGAACGTGCGTTCCGCGGCGCGGAAATCGGGGATCGTCATGGCGAGGTCGGAGTTCAGCACGCCGACGAGCTGCACGTTGGGAAAATCCAGCCCCTTGGCGATCATTTGCGTGCCGATGAGCAGGTCGAGTTCGCCGCGGCCGAAGGCATCGAGGGTTTCCTGGTACTGCGCCGCGTTGTGCATGGAGTCGGAGTCCATGCGTTTCAACCGCAGCATGGGAAACTTTCGCAGCAGCTCGTCCTCCGCGCGCTGCGTGCCCTGGCCCAGGTGCGTCAGCAGCGCCTGGCACAGTGGGCAGCGGTCCGGCAGCACCATCGCGGTGAGGCAGTAGTGGCACTGCACCTTGCCGCGGATGCCGCGGTGTGCTCCCGCCGCCGGCTTCGCGTCGCCCTCTTCTTTTTTCGTGCGGTGCACCACCATGGTGGCGTCGCAGTTCTCGCACATGAGCACCCAGTCGCAGCGCGGGCACATCACGTAATGGGCATAGCCGCGGCGGTTGAGCAGGAAAATCGCCTGCTTTTTCTGCTCCAGCGTCTGCTTCAGATGGTGCTCCAGGATCGTCGAGAGAATGTGCAGACCGCGGCGTTCCTTCGCCTGCGCCTTCATGTCGACGACCACCACCCGCGGCATCTGGGTGCCCAGCGGCCGCGTGCGCAGCGAAATCAGCCCCCACTTCTCGTGGGCGTGCGCGTTGTGCCAGCTCTCGAGCGCCGGCGTCGCCGACCCCAGCAGGATCGGCACGTTGAGCATCTGCGCCCGCCGGATGGCCACATCCCGCCCGTGATACTTCGGCAGGTTGTCCTGCTTGTAGGAGGAATCGTGTTCCTCATCGACGACGATCAGGCCGATGTCCGCCGCCGGCGCGAAGATGGCGGAGCGTGCCCCGACGATCACCTGCGCCCACCCGCCGGCGATCGCATGCCAATGCTGGTGCCGCTGCGTGTCCTTCATCCCCGAATGGAGCACCGCCACGCGCGGGAAGCGCGCCGTGAACCGCCGCACGGTCTGGGGCGTCAGCGAGATTTCCGGCACCAGCACGATCGCCCGCTTGCCGGCCGCCACCACCCGCTCGATCGCGCGGATGTAAAGTTCCGTCTTGCCCGATCCGGTGACGCCGTGGATCAAACGCACCGCGAAGCCGCCCTGGTCGATCAGGCCTTCGAGTTCGCCCATCGCGCGCTTCTGGTCGGCGCTGAGCTCCAGCTCCGCCGCCCCGGGCAGGACGTCGGCGCCGATCACCGCCGCCTCGGGCAGGGCGATCTCGCGCTCCGCCCTGAGCAGCCCCAGATCCATCAGCCGCTTGATCATCGGCTTGCCGACCGCCGCGTGGGTCATCGCCTCGATTTCACTGCGCGGTCCGTCGGCAAGAAACGCGTGCAGCGTTTCAAAGATCTTGCGCGAGCGCGGCGAGACCTTCCGGCCCGCCAGCATTTCCTCGACGCTCTGCCCCCGCACCGCCAGCGCCACCTTCACGTTGGTCGGCAGACGCGTCGCCTTCTTCACCGCCGCGGGCACCATCGTCGCCAGCGTCATGCCGATCGGGGCGCAGTAATAGGTGCTGATCCATTTCGCCAGTTCCAGCAGATCCGCGGGCACCGCCGGCACCTCGCGCAGCACGTCGGCCACCCATTTCACCCCCCCCACCGCTTCCGCTGCCGGCGCCTTGGGCGCTTCAAACAGCGATCCCTCCTCCACCGGCGGTTCCTCGGCAGGTTTCGCGAACGTGGGCGCATCGACGGACAGCGCGAGCACCGTCGCCGGCGTAAGCCGATTCCCCCGCCCCAGGGGCACCGTCACGCGGCTGCCGACCTGCACATCGCGCCGCATTTTCGCAGGCACGGCGTAGGTGTAGCTGGCATCCACCGGCTGGTCGACCGCCACCGTCGCAAAGAGTTGCACGCCCGTTACATCGCCTGTCGTCATGGCTCGCGTTGTACCCGCCGGGTCGGTGCTTTCCAATCCCGTCTGAATCTCCCTTCCGGCCATTTGGCAACTCCTGCAAGCCCCCGCCGCCCCGATTCGGCTTACCGAATTTTAGCCGAACCATTGTCACCATCCACTTAAAAAAAAGGCACAATGTCGCGGCATTCGACGGGGTTTGCGAGAAGACGACGTGCTATTTGACCGCCCGAACCCGTGGCATGGTCCTTGTAATAACCTCGATGCACACCCCGCGGATTTGCACCGGGAGTTGGAGAGAGGATGACGCCCAAGACGAAGCAACTTGATCTCTGGGCCGGCCTCGAATGCACCATCAATCGGGTCGCCGACACCTATTTCGATCAATGCGAAATGTCCGGCCACGACCAGCGGCTCGCCGACCTGGACCTTCTCGCCGGCCTGGGATTTTCGAAGTTGCGTTACCCCATTCTCTGGGAGAAGCACGCCCACACCTCCCTCGACACACCCGATTTTTCCTGGGCCGCGCCGCGCCTCGAAAGACTTCGCCAGTTGAACATCCAGCCGATCGCCGGGCTGGTCCACCATGGCTCCGGGCCGCGCGACACCTCGCTGCTGGACCCCGCATTTCCCGAGCGCCTCGCCGCCTACGCCGCCGCCGTCGCCGAGCGCTTCCCCTGGATCGACCACTTCACCCCCGTGAACGAGCCTCTCACCACGGCGCGGTTTTCCGGTCTTTATGGCCATTGGTATCCCCACGGAAAGGATGACGCCACCTTCGCGCGTTGCCTGCTGACGGAACTCAAAGCCACCGTGCTGGCCATGCGGGCGATCCGGCGCGTCATTCCCCACGCCCAGCTTGTGCAGACCGAAGACCTGGCCAAAATCTTTTCCACCCCCCCGCTCGCCTATCAGGCCGATTACGAAAACCAGCGCCGCTGGATCTCCTTCGACCTCCTCACCGGCTCGCTCACGCCCGATGCCGTTCTCTACCGCCACTTCCGCACCCTGGGCATTCCCGCCGCCGACCTCGACTGGTTCCGTGAAAATCCCTGCCCGCCCGACATCTTCGGCGTGAATTGCTACATCACCTCCGAGCGTTTCCTCGATCACCGCGTCGATGCCTATCCCGCGCACGCCCACGCCTCCAACGGCCGCGACCGCTATGCCGACGTCGCCGCCTGCCATGTCCGTGGCCAGGGTTCCGCCGGCCTCACGCGCCTGCTGCTGGAACTTCACGAACGTCACCGCGGGGCTATCGCGGTCACCGAAGTGCATCTGGGCTGCACGCGCGAGGAGCAGGTCCGCTGGCTGGCCGAAATCTGGGACGCCGCCGACCTCGCCCGCCGCGCCGGCGCCGATGTCCGTGCCATCACCGCCTGGTGCGCGCTGGGCGCCTACAACTGGAATTCCCTGGTGACCCGCGACGATCGCCATTACGAACCCGGCCTCTTCGACCTGCGGGCCCCCACGCCCCGTCCCACCGCCCTGGCCCACATCGTCCGCCGCCTGGCGCGCGGGGAACCTGCCGACCATGCCGTTCTCGACAACCCCGGCTGGTGGCGGCGGCCGCAGCGTTTCCACTTCGCCGCCACCCACAGCGATGAGAGCGAACCGCTGCCCCCGGTTCCCCCCGCCTATCGCGAGCCCCGCACGGAGCGCGTCGTGCTCATCACCGGCGCCGGCGGCCGCCTCGCTTCCGCACTCGTCCATGCCTGCCAGGTGCGCGGCTTGTGCCACGTCGCCCTCTCGCGCGCAGCCCTCGATCTCACCGACCCCGCCGCCGTCGATGCCGCCATCCAGCGCCACCGCCCCTGGGCCGTCATCAATGCCGCGGGCTCCACCTACCGCTCCGCCGTGGATCGCGCGGTGACCGCCGCCGGCCGCGTGGACGCCCGCGCCCCGGCGCTGCTCGCCCGTGCCTGCGCCGCGCACCAAGCCAGGCTCCTGTTCTTTTCCAGCGACCAGGTTTTCTCCCCCGCGCAAACCCCCTACACCGAAACCTCACGGCCCAATCCCTCCACGCCCTATGGCCGCATGCAGGCCGACGCGGAACGCGCCGCCTTCGAGCACCTCCCCGCCGCGCTGCTGGTGCGCACCGGGCCGCTCTTTGGTTTCTGGCGCGAGGGCGACGTGCTCACCGCCATTCTTCGCGGCCTCGCCGATCGCCGCCAGGTCCACGTCCCCGCCGACATCCTGGTGTCACCCTCCTTCGTCTGGGATGTGGTCCACACCGCGCTGGACCTGCTGGTGGACGGCGAGCAGGGCCCCTGGCACCTGGTCAGTCCCGATCCCCTGCCCTGTGCCGAGTTCGCCCGCGCCGCGGCGCAGCACCTGGGTCTCGATCCATCATCGATTCGAACACTCTCCACCGCCGCCCTCGCCCAGCGCGCCCACCGCCTCCGCTTCAGTCCGCTCGCCAGCGTCCGTCATTCCCTGCTCCCGCCCCTCGACAACGCCCTCGCCCGCGCCATCGACGATCTTCGCCAGAATTACCCGCACACCCTCCCCTGCCCCGACCGGGGCGACGCCGCCCCGTCGCGCGTCGCTTAAGCACCCCCGCATCGCCTCCGCACGTTACGGCCCAATCACCTGCCCCGGTCCCTCCTCCGTCAGGCGCATGGCCCGCGCCGCGAACATCCCCAGCGCCGGCTTCAGACTTTCCACCAGCCCCGGACCCACCTCGCCCGTCAGCGTCGTCCGCGTCCCCGCCGTCTCGACCTTGAGGGTTTCCATGACGCCGATCATCCCCTTCACCGCATCCGATTCCCCCGCGGCCATCTGCCCCACCGCCTGTTTCAGCTCCGTCAGCACCGCGGCCACCCCCGCGTCCATGACCACGCCTCCGGCCTTCACCTTTTCGGCATCGCTCCCCTCCCCCGCCACCACGAAGGCGATCGTCCCCTCCTTTACCTTCGTGCTCACCGTCACCCGGTCGTATCCCCCGTCCGCCAGCGCTTTCTTCATCT
The DNA here is from genome assembly GCA_048498455.1 of Planctomycetota bacterium. Taxonomy (GTDB): domain Bacteria; phylum Planctomycetota; class Phycisphaerae; order WQYP01; family WQYP01; genus CALCHA01. The sequence continues at coordinate 8,641 of JBEHXY010000016.1, forward strand.
CGGCCGGAAGCACTCCCACCCCCCACAACGGACCGCTGCGGTCCGCCTTCTCGATCATTCCCGCCAGCTCCGTGTTCTCCTTCAACGTTCCTCCCTTCCCCGATGCCGCCTGGATCAGCGCTTCCAGCACCGCCTCCGCCCGCTCCCGCTCCGGCGGCGGATTCGTGATCAGCACCACCCGGCCCTCCAGAAACGCCACCCGCCCCTCGCCGCCAATCGTCAGCACCGTCGCCCCGGCCACCGTTTTCTCCTGCACCGCCTCGCCTGCCAGCGCCTTGATCGCCGCCACCACCGCCTCCCGGTCATACGCCCCGTGCGCCATCAGGATCACCCAGCCCGAGTTATTCCCCACGTCCGCGCTCACCGCCATCGTCAGGCCATCCACACGCACCGGCCCGATCCGCTCCGCCGCCTGCAGCACCCATGCCGTCAACTGCTTCACCAGCGCCGGCTGCTGCGCCGCCGGCATCGCCAGCGTTCCGGCCGTTTTCTCCGTGACCGACGCGATGTTCAGTTCCGCCCCCCACGGCGAACCGGACTGCTGCAGCACAATGCCCGTTTCCTTGGGCAACAGCCACAGGTCCTTCTCCACATCCGCGCGGTGATCCACCGCCGCCACCGGGTGGCCCTCGATCTGCCCCACCGCCCGCAACGCGTAATCCGACACGAACGGATCTTTCGACGCCATCGCCGCCTTGAGTGCCGGCAACGCCGACGGCTCCTTCCTCTCGCCCAGCGTCCGGATCGCCATCAGCCGTTCCACGTCCCGCGCCTTCACCCCCGAGGACAACTTCGTCACGATCGCCTTCGCCAGCGCCGCCACCTCCGCATCCTTCGAATCCACCGCCTCCCGCAGCTGCGGAATGACCTCCGGTCCCATCGCCTCCAGCTTCTTCTGGGCGTTCGAGCGCGTCTTGAACTCGCTCGAGGAAAGGTCCGCCACCCATTGCTTCACGTCCCCCGATGGCCCCGCCGTGCCCACGTCCGCAATCAGCTCCTGCACCGTCGGCGTCTTGCCCTTCGTCGCCCAGTACTGCTCCGGCGTCATCACCCCCAGCAGGTCCAGCCCCCCGCCGGTCAAAACCAGCAGCATCGACAGCAGCACCGGCAGAAAACCCATCATCATCGCGCTCGCTCCAGGAACCTGTCCGCCGCCACGCTACCCCCCGCCTTTCCTGCCCGCAATGTTTATTTTCCATGACCTTTTCCCCCCCTCCGGCGCAAATCCCGACCCCACCTTCCCGCCGGCGGTGCTTTTTCGCCCCGCTTGTGCTACAATGGGAGATTCCCCCGAGGCCCCGCAACGGGCCCGTGAACCCGTTTCCATCACCCGCATTGAGTGCCTCTATGCCCACCCACAAGCGCCGCGACGAACTTCGCAACATCGCCATCATCGCCCACGTCGACCACGGCAAAACCACCCTCGTCGACGCCATGCTCCGCCAGTCGGGCATGTTCCGCCAGTCCCAGCTCGAAGACAAAACCCTCATCCTCGACAACAACGCCCTCGAACGTGAACGCGGCATCACCATCCTCGCCAAAAATGTCGCCATGACCTACCCCGATGCCGCCGGCGTCACCCGCAAGATCAACATCATCGACACCCCCGGCCACGCCGACTTCGGCGGCGAAGTCGAACGCGTCCTCAAGATGGCCGACGGCGTGCTCCTGCTCGTCGACGCCTTCGAAGGCCCGATGCCCCAGACCCGCTTCGTCTTGAAGAAGGCCTTCCAGTACCACCTCAAGCCCATCGTCGTCATCAACAAGATCGACCGCCCCGACGCCCGCTCCAACGAAGTGCTCAACGAGGTCTTCGATCTCTTCGTCGAGCTCGACGCCGACGAGGACGCCCTCGACTTCCCCGTGATCTACGCCTCCGGCCGCGCCGGCTATGCCCGGTTCGACCCCGCGGACTCCAACACCGACATGCGTCCGCTGCTGGAGACCATCGTCAACAAGATCCGTGGCCCCGTCGCCGACATCGACAAGCCCCTCCAGATGCAGATCACCAACATCGACTACAACGAGTACGTCGGCCGCATCGGCATCGGCCGCATCTTCAACGGCGTGGTCAACAAGGACCAGCAGATCGCCCTGCTCAAACGCAACGGCAAGGTCGAAAAACACAAGATCGTCGACCTTTACCTCTTCGAAGGTCTCGGCCGCACCAAGACGCCGCACGCCGAGGCAGGCGACATCTGCGCTATCGTCGGCATTGAAGACGTCGACATCGGCGACACCATCGCCGATCCTGAGAAGCCCGAAGCCCTTCCGCTCATCGACGTCGACGAGCCCACCCTCAACATGATCTTCTCGGTGAACGATTCCCCCTTCGCCGGCCGCGAAGGCAAGTTCGTCACCTCCCGCAATCTCCGCGAGCGCCTCTACAAGGAGCTGCAGTCCAACGTCGCCCTCCGCGTCGAGGACACCTCCTCCGCCGACTCGCTCCGCGTCTCCGGCCGCGGCCTGCTGCACCTCGGCGTGCTCATCGAAAACATGCGTCGCGAAGGCTACGAGCTCCAGGTCTCCAAGCCCAAGGTCATCTTCAAGGAACTCAACGGCCACAAGTGCGAGCCCATCGAGAACCTCGTCATCGACGTGCCGAAAGCCTTCGAAGGCGCCGTCATCCAGTCCATCTCCAGCCGCCGCGGCGAACTCACCAAGATGGACACCAAGGGCAACTTCACCCACATGGAATTCACCATCCCCGCCCGCGGCCTCATCGGCCTGCGCACCCGGCTGCTCAACGCCACCCAGGGCGAAGCCATCATGCACCACACCTTCCATGACTACGAGCTCCTCCGCGGCGCCCTCCCCGGACGCCAGAACGGCGTGCTCATCTCCATGGAGCCCGGCACCACCAACGCCTACGCCCTCGACAAGCTCGCCGACCGCGGCATGATGTTCGTGAAGCCCGGCGATGAGGTCTACGAAGGCATGGTCGTCGGCGAAAACAACAAAGACACCGACATGACCGTCAACGTCTGCCGCGAAAAGAAACTCTCCAACATGCGCACCACCGGCAGCGATGAAAACATCATCCTCAAGCCGCCCCGCGACATGTCCCTGGAAATCGCCCTCGAGTACATCGAGGACGACGAGCTCGTGGAAATCACCCCCAAGACGATCCGCCTCCGCAAGCGTTACCTGCGCGAGACCGATCGCAAACGCCACGAACGCTCCGCCGCCGCCCTGGCTGCCGCGGAATAAAAAACCTTCCCTTTCCCTGTATTTTCGACGGCCTGCCGATCTCCCGGCAGGCCGTCTTCATTGCGGGCGCGACGCCTTTTTTGACGCACCCCGCACCCGGCAAATCAACTCCCCGCACGGCGCCCGTTCTGGCTCCATCCGCCCCCTCCCGCCATCAGCCCATCCCGCCGCTTCGGCAGAGCGTCTCCCCTCAAACCCCATCAGGGCCTTCCCTGATTTTCAGCGCTCTCTCCTCTCAAGAGCATATTCCGGCGTCGTATTTGCAGTACTCCTAGATAGGAAGATGTAAGGACTTTAATAGGAGAACGATCATGCGCACCACCACCGCCCTTCTCACTGCCGCGTGCATCAGCGCCACCTTCGCCTTCGCCGCTCCCGCCCGCGCCGCCGACAACAGCGCCAACGCCAATGGCCAGGTGACCCACCCGATCGCCCAGCAGGAAAAACCCAACTACACCTTCAACTATCCGCCGGGCATCCAGGCCAAGGACCTCAAGGCCATCCCCGACGTTCAGAAATCGTTCGAGAAAGTCGCGCAAAGCGCCTTCGGCAAGGACCCCCTCAATGACATCATCAGCTACACCGTCGACCAGGACCGCAACCGCCTCAAGGCCTCCGATGACAACAAGCACGACAACGGCGACGCCCTCACCGGCATCGTCAAACAACTCGACAGCGCCTGGCACACCAAATACAACCAGAATTTCGCGTTCGATGGCTCCAAAATCTATCTCGAAACCTTCCTCCACGTCGGCACCGGCGAAGTGACCAACCCCGATCAACTCGTCGGCAAATGGCCCCTCCCCGCCGGCGACAACCTCTCCTCCGGCGCCGGTGAACTCACACCCGCCGATGCCCGGCAGGCCCACAAGACCTTCGGCGGCGACGTCAATCTCGAAAAAGGCCGCGATGTCGCCATCGCCCACATCTCTCAATCCCACGGCATGCCCGGCGTCACCGCGTCGCTCATCCACGAGATGCCCAACACCTGGCGCTTCGACGTCCCCAACACCCTGACTCGCCAGAAACTCTACTCCAACCTCGTCGCCAACCTCACCCACCTTTACAACAACCAGGCACAGTGGCCCGCTGACGCCGCCGAAGGCTATCGCGCCGCCACCCAGGCGGTGGTCGCCTCGCTCTACGACATCAACCTCGACCAGGCCCGCAACAACATGCCCCAGGCCAATCGTATGAACAACAACACCCCGAACAACACGATGAAGAACAACACCGCCAACAACCGCTGATGTCGCCAGGTCTCTTCTCCCCTACAGCGGAGCGCGCCTCGGCGCGCTCCGCTTTATTTTGCGCCCCATCAACACCTCTGCGCAAGGTTTCCCCTCACGTCCCCTCCGCACCCGCAGTCCCTGCAGGGCGCTCCCCCTCCGCCGGCCCCTCCGTTGCCGCCGTCCCGGCCGTCCCTCCGCCCGCCCCTCCCTCCGCACCCGCTGTTCGAAACACAAAGTAGTGATACAAAAATCCCAGCAGCAGCAGCGACACCCCCAGCCCAAAGAAGCTCAGCACCCGGAACATGTCCGAAAGATTCGCCGTGTCGAACAGGAACACCTTCAGGATGGTCAGCAGCATCACCGCCAGCGACGCCCACCGCAGGATTGGCCCGCGCGTCACGATCCCCGCCACCAGCAGCACCGTCCCCAGCACGCCCCACGCCATCGAATACGCATACATTTCCGCCGACCCCGGCCGTTCCACATAAAGCAGCCGCGACCCCTGGAATCCCTGCCGCACCTCCAGCGTCACCAGCACGAACAGCAGCACCAGCGATCCCACGGCCGCCGCCCGCGCCATCGCTCGTGCCGCCGCATCCTTCGCTTCAAACAGCCACACCGCCAGCGCCCCCAGCAGCACCGCCGGCGCCCCGTATGCATACAGCAGCCAGTTAAACACCTTCATCTCCCCCACCTCCGTCGCCAGTGTCAGCGGGTTGGCGAACAGCGACTCAAACCCCAGCGCGCACGCCAGACCCACCCACGCAAACGCATAGCCCCCATACGCCAGCACCGCCGACCCCGCGCGCCGTCCGCCCGCCACCAGCCCCATCCCCACCGCCAGCCACATCACCGCATACGTCCCGCGCTCCGCCAGCGTCCCCAACGGATCCAGCTCCGCCCGCGCCAGCACCGGCCCATGGAATGCATGGCGAATCTCCAGCGTCACCAGCACAAACAGCAGCAGCAGCGACACCGACCCCGCAAAAGGCGCGAACGCCAGCGACGTCCCCTCGCGCCGCCGCCCCATCCACCACGCCGCCCCTCCGATCAGCGCCGCCGGCAACCCGAACATGTACAGCAGCCAGTTCACCACCACTCGCGGACCCAGGTCATCCCCCCACCACAGCGGATTCGTCACCAGCACCTGCACCAGCAGCATGTAACCGATCGCCGCCCCCAGCGCCGCATACCCCACGCCCCGCTGCGCCGGCGGCCCCCACTTCCACCCGATCGCCAGCAGCACCATCCCCGCGATCACCCACACGCTCGGATAGGTCGACCGCTCCGCCAGCTCCATCGACAGGTCCGCCAGCGAATCCGCATGAAAAAACCGCCGCGTCATCACCGTCACAAACGCCAGCCCCACCACCGACGCCGCCACCTGCAGCCACCCCGCAAATTCCTGCGCCGGCGCCTGCCGCTCCGTCCCCTTGCCGTCCCGCTCCACGATCCACATCGCCCCCAGCAGCCCCGCCAGCCCCGGCACATATCCCCACACCAGCGGATTCCACCACATCGACGCCCCCGTCCCATACGACAGCACCAGCGGATTTCCCGCCAGCCGCACCGTCACCAGTGCCGCCAGCGCCGCCGTCGCCGTCTTCAAACTCGCCACCCGCAACTGCACCGCCAGCCATGCCGTCAGAGGCACCAGCACCGCCCACGCCGCCGTCAGCTGCGCCCGCTCCCACGCCATCGGCGGCGCCAGCGCCAACGCCACCACCACGCATGTCGACAACGCCCCAAACACCTCCTCCCCCGTCCGCATCACCTGCCGCCGGAACATCACCGGCACGCTCAGCGCCGCATACAACACCGCCACCCCCTCCGGCAGATGCGCCCGCGTCGCCGGCCGCGGCGCCATCCCCAGCCCGAAGTACGCCAGCAACGTAAACGCCAGCGCCGCCACCACCGACAAATGCGCCCACCCCGTCGGCTTCCGCGCTCCCCACATCAATCCATACGACCCCAGCGCAAAAATTCCGCCGAACGCCGCCACCGCCGTCCGTACGCGTTCCGCGTGGTCCGCCATCCCCCGCTGCGTGTCCCACCACAACAGCCCGAACACCAGCGTCGCCGCCAGCCATGCCAGCGGCTCATACGCCCGCCGCACCCGCCCCAGCACCATGCACCCCGCCGACAGCAATCCAATGAATCCCCACTCCATCGCCGAAAATGCCGACACCGACAGCAGCACCCCCGACAGCCCCAGCCCCGACACCAGCGTCCCATACGTCAGCAGCCGCGCCCACATCGGGTTGCGATCCCACCCCTCCTCCTGCACCGCCGAAATCGTCACCACCACCGCCGACATCAGCACGAACATCCCCAGCACCGGCCCATCGCTCGGCGACCACGGCTGCGTGATCAGCCACAACGCCACCCACCCCTGCGACGCCAGCACCGTCAGCGCCGCCAGCCACCACCACCGCCGCACGCGCGTCACCCCGATCAGCCCCACCTGCAGCAGCAGCAGGTACCCGAACAGCGACGCCGCCGACGGATTCTCCGTCCGTATCAGCGCCGGCGTCAAAAATCCGCCCACCAGTCCCAGCAGCGCCACGAACGGTCCCTGCCGCAGCGACAGCACCACCGCCACCGCCGTCGTCGCCGCCAGCAACCCGAATCCCGCTGTCGGCGAGAGCAAGTGGTAATAATTCGTCGCCGCCAGAAAACAGGCGAACAGGTCCGCGATCCCCGCCGCCGACAGCGCCTGCGCGATCGCCGGCTCCTTCGCCCGCCGCCACACCCCCGCTCCCACCAGCACCAGCCCGAACGCCGTCCCGATGCCCACCCGCACCGCCGGACTCAAAATGTTGTGCTCGAACGCCACCTTCACCAGGAAAATGCCCGCCAGCGCAAAAGCCAGCCCGCCCACCCACACCCCCATCCGAATCAGCCACTGTTCCAGCGACAGCACCGGCTTCGCCGGCCGCGGGGGCAACGGCTTCTGTGCACCGGCCGCCTGCCCCCGTGCCCCCGGCCGCCCCACCACCGCCGGCGGCGGCGCATACGGCGGAACCTCCGACGGCAGCCGCTCGCCCAACCCGCCGACCGACGCCTCCACCTTGGGTGCCCCCACCACCGGCGGCGGCATCGTCAGCCGCGCAAACGCCGCCGCACGCTTGTCCTCCCGCACCGGCACGCCCTGGTCAATCACCCCTTGGTCAATCACCCCCGCATCCGCCACCGCCTCCCGCCGCTCCTCCGAATCCGGTGCGTCGGGCGCCACCGGCACCACCGGCGCAGCCACCGGCGCCACCGGCATGTCCCGCGCCGCCGCCGCTTCCGGCCGCTTCTCCAACACCACCGGCTGCCGCAACATCCCCATCTCCCGCCGCAGCAACCCCAGCTCCCGACGCAACCGCCCCACCGACGCCATCGCCGTCACCGCCACCACCAGCGGCAAAATCCAGAACACCGCCCCCACACAAAACAGCAACCCGCCAAAGTCGCCCATGCGCCCGCCTGAAAAAACAAAAAACCCTTCTCCAATGCCCGCATCCTACCCCCGCCTCCCCCGCCAAGCGAGACCAAACTCGCGCCCAGTGCAACATGCCCCACTCCCCGCGCCAGCGAATGACCAATTACCAATTACCAATTACCAACCCCCCCAACACCTCACCCCCCCACCCCCGCCACCGCCCCTCCCGCATCCCCCCGCCCCTCCAGCTTCGGCTGCCGAAACACAAAATACTGATACAGCAACCCCAGCACCGTCAGCGTCAGCCCCAGCCCCGCAAACGACATCACCCGCAGCAGATTCGACAGCCCCGCCGTGTCAAACACAAACACCTTTCCCACCGTCACCATCAGCACCACCAGCGCCATCCACCGCAGTACCTCCGCGCTCACCGCGATCCCCGTCACCAGCAGCAGCGTCCCCAGGAGCGCCCACGCCGCCGAATACGCATACAGCTCCGCCGCCGCCGGCATCCCCACGTTCAAGACCGGCCCCGCAAACGCCTGCCGCACCTCCAGCGACACCAGCGCAAACAAAAACACAATCCCCACCACCTGCATCCATTTCCCGAAAATCCACTCCCCCAGCCCCCGCCCGCCCGGCGCCGCCGTCCGCGCCAGCCACACCCCCAGCGCCCCCGCCAGCAGCGCCGGCAGCCCATACGCATACAGAAGCCCATTCGCCACCACCGGCCGCCCCACGAAATCCGCCAGCCGCAGCGGATTGCCCACCAGCACCGTCGCCATCATCCCGCACACCACCCCCGCGAGAATCAACCCAAACCCCGCCCAGCGCACGCTCGCAAGTCCCGCCCGCCGACCCGCCTGCACCAGCACCGCCCCCAGCGCCATCCACACGATCCCATACGTCGCCCGCTCCGCCAGCGTCCCCCCGATCGCTGCCGGCTGCAGCACATCCAGCACCGACCCCGCAAACGCATGCCGCATCTCCAGCCCCGTCCACAGCAGCAGCGTGATGCTTCCCGCGATCGCCACGAATGGCGCGAACCCCTCCGCGGTGTCGTCCCCCTTGCTCCGGCGCTCCAGCACCATCTCCAGCCCCCACAGCAGCAGCATCGGCAGACCGAACATCACCAGCGCCGCGTTGACCACCGGCCCCCGCCCCACCGCCTCCCCCGTCCACAACGGATTCCCCACCAGTCCCTGGCCGACGATCACATAGATCGACGTCATCGTCACCGTCACATACCCCAGCGTCATGAGCAGCGCCCGCTTCGCCTGCCACCCCATCGCCAGAAGCGCCACCCCCGACATCAGCCACACCACCCCCAGCGTCCCCCGCTCCACGACGCCCGCGTTGGTCGCCGCCAGAACCCCATTATGAAACGCCAGGTGCGTCATCAGCCCCACAAAGGCCAGCCCCGACAGCACCGCCACCGTCTCCACCGCGTCCTCCGCCCCCTCCGCTTCCGCCGCCACCACGCCCCCTTCCAGCCGCCCGCGCGCCAGCAGCGACACCCCCACCGCCAGCGCCGCCACCGACGGCACATACCCCCACACCACCTCGTTCCAGAACAGCCAGGGCCCGCCGGCATACGTGAACACATACGGATTCCCCACCAGCCGCACCCCCACCACCCCCGCGATCGCCGCCGCACACGCCCGCGGTCCCGCCACCCGCAACTGCCACGACATCCACGCCGCCACCGCTACCAGCGCCGCCCACGCCGCCGTCAGCCCCCCTCCATACACCGCCATCGCCGGCGCCAGCACCAGCGCCGCCAGCGATCCCACCGAAAACACCTCCGCCACCTTCCGCCCCTCCGCCCCCCTCATTCTCCCCGCGGCAATCGCATACAACCCGCCCAATCCCAGCGGCAACAACGCCCACGCCTCCACCCGCGGCACCGGCGCCACCGCCACATACGCCAGCACCGTGTACGCCAGCCCCGCCGCCACCGACAGCACCGCCCACCGCACCCGCATCCACGATCCCGCAGCCGATCCCCACGCCATCAGGTACGCGCCCCCCGTGAACGCCGCCCCGAATCCCGCCACCACCTCCCACCGCGCCGGCGGCAACCCGCCCTGGCCCGCGCTCCACACCAGCAGGTCAAAAACCACCACCGCCGCCGCCCACACCAGCGCCTCATACGCCGGCCGCAGCCGCGCCAGAACAAAGCATCCCGCCGTCAGCAGTCCCAGGCAGGCCCACTCCTCCGCCCGGAATCCCATCCGCCCCACCAGCAATGCCGCCAGCCCCACCCCCGCCAACCCGCCCGAATACCCGATGGCCCGCGCCCACTCCGGACGCTCCGACCACCGCCGCTCCTCCGTCGCTGCCGTGAACGCCACCGCCACCGCGCACAGCACCACGTACAACCCCAGCACTGCCCCATCGGCCGCTGTCGCCGGCTCCCGCACCAGCCACATCAGCACCCACGCCTGCGACGCCGCGATCGTCAGCAGCGCCACCCACGCGCACCGCCGCGCCAGCGCCACCAGCAGCAATCCCACATGCAGCAAAAACAAATACCCGAACAGCGACGCCACCGACGGATGCTCCGTCCGAATCAACGCCGGCGTCAGGAACCCCCCCACCAGCCCCAGCAGCGCCACGAAATCCCCCTGTCGCAGCGACAACACCACCGCCAGCGCCGTCGTCGCCCCCAGCAGCACGAACCCCGCCACCGGCGGGATCAGAAAATACAAATTCGTCGCCGCCAGAAAACTCGCAAACAACACCGCCACCCCCGCCGCCGACAGCGCCTGCCCTACCCCCGGCTCGCGCCGATATCGCCACACCCCCAGCGCCGCCAGGACCATCCCGAACACCGTCCCCGCCGACACCCGCAGCGCCGGCCCGATCCCCGAGCCAAACGCCATCGTCACCAGCGAAATCCCCGCCATCGCAAACGCCAGCCCCCCCACCCACACCGCCGCCCGGATCAACCCCACCTCAAACGGCGACGCCTCCTCCACCCCCACCTCGCGCCGCTCTTCCCACGCCATCCCCACTTTCCCCCCATCGCGCTGCGCCCCCGCCATCTCCAGTTCCGGCTCGATCTCCACCCCCGACAAATCCACCTCCTCGACCGCCGCCGCCGCGGCCTCGCGCACCTCCTCCACCGGCACCCGCAACCGTTCGCCACCGCCCGCCGCCACCGGCTCGGGCGCAACCGCCGCCGGCGCCTCCACTGGCCGCGCCGCATCCGGAACCGGACGCCCCGTCACCGGCGGCACCACCGTCGCCGCCGCCGCCGCCCGCCCCTGCGCCGCCCGCGCCGCCACCCGGCGAAACGCATCCGTCACCGCCCGCTGGTTCACCTCCAGCACCGCTACCTGTTTCCGCAACCCCCGCAGTTCCACCCCCACCCGCTTCAACCAGCTCAACGCCGCCACCGCCAGCGCCAACGGCGCCGCACACAAAAACAGCAGCAGCACCAACCCCAATACCCACGTCATATCCATCTCGCCACCTCACTTCCCCTCCCCCACACCCCCCCCTATCCTACCCCGAACCCCTCCCCCATCCCCCAACAAATTCCCACCCCCAAAACCCTCCCCCACCCACTCTTCGCGGCCCTTCCTGCCTTCGTGTCTTCGTGTTTGCCCGTCGTCACGACCCCTGTACATCCATGTCCACCCGTGGCCAATTCCTGTGTCTCTCAACTCTCTGTCCCTCAGACCACCGCTACTTCTTCTCCCCGCGCATCGCCGCACCCACCTTCTCCACCATCCCCGCCCCACGCAGCGCCCGCACCGCCACCTTCCCCTCCGGATCAATCAGCACAATCTGCGGCAGACCCCCCGCATACGACTCCATCTCTCCCCGTGCCCAACCCGCCGCCATCGCCTGCCGCCACCCCTCCCCCTCCAGCCCCTCGCGCGCCACGTACGCCCGCGCCTTGTCCAAGTCCTCATCAAAATCCACGTCCACCATCACCAGCCCCTGCTTCCCAAACGCCTTTTCCACCGCCCGCAGGTTCGGTGTCTCCTCCACACAAGGCCCGCACCACGTCGCCCAGCAATCCACCACCACCCACTTCCCACGCAAATCGCTCAACCGCACAACCCCGCCCTTCAACCCCACCGCCGCGAACCCCGGCGCCGCCTCCCACTCCGCAACCTGCCGCACCGGCCCCATCGCCAAATCCCCCACATCCACCGTCGCACCCTCGCCGCCCACCACCAGGTGACACAGCACCTCCCCCACCGCCTTCCGCTCCTCCCCCTCCGCCGCCAACACTTCCCCCGCCGCCCGCGGTACGCCCACCCGCAACCGCAACGTATACGTCCCCGCCGGCACATCCGTCACCCGAAATCTCCCCTCCCCATCCACGTTCACCGACCCCCGATACGCATGCCGCCCCTCCCCAGCCCCGCGCGCCGCCTCTGGATGCGCCGCCAGCCACCCCTCCTTCGTCTCCTCGCTCCACCCGTTGAAT